>CAXTSA010000130.1:663-7776 GCA_964246755.1 uncultured Acidobacteriaceae bacterium | reverse complement strand
GTGACCGTCCCGGCAGGCACGTCAATACTCATATCCGTGGATTTTGGAAAACTTGGCCCCCGCTGGATATGGTGATCGCTCAAGACGCGAAACGTCCCTGCCTGCGTGTAGACGGTTTGCTCGTCATCGAGCGATCCATCGTGGAAGTGAAAGGTGAGGCGAGACACGATGCGCTTGCCACGCGCAAGCTGCACCAACTCACCTACCGCAATCGTTTTTCCCTCCATGGTACGCAGCAGCAGAAAGCCGTGGCTTGTTCCTTGTGGGCAGCGGACCGCGATGGGGTCCGCACGAAGCTGGGTGACACAAAGCAGGAAAAGTAAAAGTGGAAACAGGCGTAAGAAAGACAAATATCGCATGGACATCTCCGGAGCGTTCAAGCGAAACCAGTGACGAACGGTCCAGCTTGATTGTTCGTCACCGAACATTCTCTGTTCTGATGCCGGAAGCCTGAAGTCTTGTTTCCCACTCGAGTGCTCGAGGGAGGGTGTCACGTTTCAGTACATTTCAATGACTCAACCCAAGCAGGCCGCGCAAGCGTGCCGGGCTGTGCGCGGCGCCCGCGAAATCGTCAAATGCGCGATCCGTCACTCGCAGGATCTGCCGCTCGATCAGCTCGGCTCCCATCCGTGCGCCGTCCTCGGCACACTGGAGCGGGTCTTCCCACTCAAGCACCGCCCAGCCAGGATAGTCGTACTGCGCCAGCTTCGCGAAGATCGCGGGGAAGTCGACCTGCCCCATGCCCGCGGTGCGGAAACGCCCGGGGCGCTCGACCCAGCCCTGGTACCCGCCGTACACGCCCGAGCGCCCGCTGGGCCGGTACTCGGCATCCTTGACGTGGAACGCCCGCACATACGGGTGGTAGATGTCGAGGAACGCCAGGTAGTCCAGGTGCTGCAGCACCATGTGGCTGGGATCGTACAGAATTTTCGCGCGAGGGTGATCTCCCACGGCTTCGAGAAAGCGCTCAAACGCCACGCCGTCGTGCAGGTCCTCGCCCGGGTGCAGCTCGAAGCACAGGTCCACGCCTGCTTGCTCGAAAGCGTCGAGGATCGGCAGCCACCGCTTCCCGAGCTCCGCGAAAGCCTCTTCGATTAACCCGGCCGGTCGCTGCGGCCAGGGATAAAGATAGGGCCACGCCAGCGCCCCGGAGAACGTGGCATGTGCGGTCAGCCCCAGGTTGCGGCTCGCCTTCGCCGCGAGATCGAGCTGCTCGATGGCCCAGGCCCGGCGCTCCGGTTCCTCGCCGCGCACCCCTCCCGGCGCAAACCCGTCGAAAAGCGCATCGTAGGCCGGGTGCACCGCCACAAGCTGGCCCTGCAGGTGCGTCGACAGCTCTGACACTACGAGCCCATGCCGCGCCAGGCTGCCCCGCAGGTCGTCGCAGTAGCTCTTGCTTTCCGCCGCCAGCCGCAGGTCGAAAAATCGCGCCTCCGGGGTCGGCATTTGAACCGCCTTGAAGCCCAACCCGCTCGCCCAACCGCAGATACCCTCCAGCGTGTCGAAGGGAGGCTGTTCGCCGATGAATTGCGCAAGAAAAATCGCCGGTCCCTTGATCGTCGTCATCGTCCGCCCTCACGCATACTTCACCCATGCTAAAGCGGGGCCTCCGCGCTCAGAAATCCACATGCCCCCGCACCGACGGTACCCATACCGGCCCGCGATCCCGGTTATAGCCCGGGTTATCGATATGCGACAACCCGAGCGCGAAAAACAGCCCTCGCCAAGTGTGAAGATTGTAGTAACTCTCTTCCGTGTTTTCGCGCCCGTAATGGAGCCGTCCATCGCCCAGCAGAAAACCCAGGCCGCCGTCGGCCAGGTAGTTTTGGTGGTCGCGCTTGATCGCGTTCGATACGAAGGCCACGCCTACCTTGTCGTTGCCGCGACCCCACTGCGCGCCGTCATAGTCCGCGCCGGCCAGCGCCGTCTGGTCCACCTCGGTGTAGGCGAAGGACTCATGCTGTCCTTCGTTCCAGCCGAACCGCCCGGCCACACGCAGGTGGCTCGTCACACGTTCTTCCGTGTTGTAGCCGAAGCCGTACTTCACCGCGCCGAAGTGCTCGTGTTTGGTAATGACTGGCGCTGCATCCTGACCGCTTAGGTAAGCGTTGACCGATTCCCGGTAGTCGCCCATGTGCGCCGCGTTGACAAACGCGAGCACGCGCTGCGTCCCTCGCATGCCGGGTAGCAGGCCGCGCCGCAGCTCAAACTCGAAGTTCTGTCCGCGCGCCCGGCTGATAGCCCAGTCCAGGTTGATTCCGTTCGCGACGGTCGGCATCAGGGCCAGCCCGTAGCGCGCGGCCCAGCTCCGGTCCTGGTATTCAAGCGTCGCGGCATAGGTGTAGCCGCGTGTGTCGGCCGCGTAATCATAGGCGCCATTGTTATCGACGGACCAGTTCGTGAATTGCAGATGGCTGTCGCTCAGGACTCCGTTCATATCGAAGACGTCGGGTAGCGACATCTTGCCCAGCCGGAACTCCAGACGGCGGGCGGGCGCCTTTGTCGCGAGACCCAGCGGTCCGCGCGGGGTCTCCGTCATCTCGCTGGTGAAACCGACCGTCTGGTGTACCTGCACGCGGCTCACATACGGAGCCGAACCGAGATTCGGGTTGCGCACCACGTCCAGGTTGGTGAACCCGGCCAGCCCCAGCGCCTGGCTCAGGCCGCGCCCGCCGGCCGATTCAAGATCGAGAATGAAATCGGTGTTGTAGCGCAGGCTCCGGTCCGTCTCCGGCCGGTTGAGCAGCCGCTGCAGCTGGTCCGCGAGATACAGCGTTCCCAGCAGGGAGGTTTTGTACTCGCCCGCGCCACGGAGGCTGTTCGGCCCCCCGTACGGTGAGTGGAAGGGCGGATGCGCCTGGAAGATGACGTTGATCTGCCCCGCGACATACCAGGGCGTCTCGTCGGAGTGCCGGAACATGGTCAAAACACTTCCAGCCTGCTCGGCTGTCTGCGCCCTCTTCAGGCTCTCGGTCGAGTTGCCGCCGCCGGCCGACTGCGGGTCGGGCGCCTCAACGAGCGCTGCCTTTCCATCCATGGGGGAAACCAACTGCGCGAAGGCAGCACCGGCGCGGAAAAAGATCAAGAGCGAGAGAGCAAGACAGCGCAAACATCCTCCCAAACAGTGAAGCAGCTCAGCTACGAAACTTTCCCTGCCGATCATAGCGCAATCTCCGACCAGATCGGTCGCACTTGAATCATCTTCTAAATCGCCTCGAGAGCGAACACCTGTCATTCGACCCATTTCGGAGTGCAGCGGGCTTTTCTATACTCAGATCTGTACATTAACGTTTGACGAGAACAGGGGCGCCCACCATGCACAGCCATACTTTCCGGTCCTCGACCCGCCGCGGGTTCCTCAAGCAGGCGGCGCTTGCCGGCGCGGCCTCCGCTGTTGTTCGTCAACCTTTGTTCGCGGCGGTGGGCGAGTCTCCAAAGGGATCCGACGCCCGGCAACAGTCCCGCGCCGTGCCGAACCGCGCGCCGCTCGCGCCCAATGCCTTCAACCCGCTGCCGCTCGGCGCGGTTCGCCCGGCGGGCTGGCTACGGCAGCAACTTACAGTCCAGGCGAACGGGTTGGGTGGCCACCTGGATGAGACCTGGGCCGACGTGGGCCCAAACTCAGGCTGGCTGGGCGGCACGGGCGAGAGCTGGGAGCGCGGGCCTTACTTTCTCGACGGGCTATTCCCCCTGGCAGTGCTGCTCGACGACGCCGGCCTGAAAGCCAAAGCGCAGCGGTATATCGACTGGACCCTGTCAAGCCAGACACCGGACGGCATGTTCGGGCCGCGCAGCAACAACGACTGGTGGCCGCGCATGGTCATGCTCAAGGTTTTGACCCAGTACCAGGAAGCGACCGGGGACCCGCGGGTGATCCCTCTGATGACCCGCTATTTCGCGTACCAGCGGACAGCCCTGCCCGGCCGCCCGCTGCGCGACTGGGGCAAGTACCGGTGGCAGGACAATGCGCTTTCGGTGATCTGGCTTTACAACCGCACCGGCGAGCCCGCGCTGCTGGACCTGGTCAAGCTGCTGCATGCCCAGGGCTACGACTGGCAGGCGCAGTTCGCGAGCTTCAAGTACACCGAGCGCACGACCAAGGAGGCAATCGGCCTTGCCGACAACGGCGGCATTCCCGATGCGGCGATGCAAACCCACGGCGTCAACAACGCGCAGGCGCTCAAGGCCTCGCCCGTGTGGTCGCTCGTGTCCCGCTCCGCCGAGGACCGGGCTGCGCTCTCGCGGCAGCTCGCCGAACTCGACCGCTATCACGGCATCCCGAACGGCATGTTCTCCGCCGATGAGCACCTGGCCGGCCGCAATCCTTCTCAGGGCATCGAGCTGTGCGCGGTCGTTGAGGACATGTTCTCGCTTGAGCAGTCGCTCGCGATCCTGGGCACTCCGGAGCTCGGCGACCGGCTCGAACGGCTGGCTTACAACGCGCTGCCCGGCACCTTTACTGACGACATGTGGGCGCACCAGTACAACCAGGAGCCCAACCAGGTGGAGTGCAGTCTGCACCACAAGCCCTGGACAACCGACGGTCCGGAGTCGAACCTCTACGGCCTGGAGCCCAACTTCGGCTGCTGCACGGCGAACTTTCACCAGGGCTGGCCCAAGTTCACGGCGAGCTTGTGGATGGGTTTGGCGGCCCCGGCGACGTCCACCGGCGGCCTGGTCGCCGCGGCGTATGCGCCGAGCGAGGTACGCACCGAGGTGGCCGGCGTGCCGGTGCACCTGGTGGAGCAAACCGAGTACCCGTTCCGCGGCACGGTTCGCATCACGGTAAACCCGGCCTCGCCGCACGCCTTCCCGCTCTTGCTGCGCATCCCCGGCTGGGCCGGCGGGGCGTCTTCGGCCAGTACGATTCGCGTCAACGGAGCGCCGCAACCCGCGCCTGCAGCCGGAACGTTCGCGAAACTCGAGCGCACCTGGAAGGCCGGCGACACCGTCGAGCTGACCTTCCCGCTCGCGCCGCGAGTTTCGCGCTGGTATAACGATTCCGTCGCGCTGGAGCGTGGGCCGCTGGTGTTCTCACTGCCGGTCGGCGAGGACTGGGTCAAGCTCCGCAATCGAGACCTCACCGCCGACTGGCAGGTCTTTCCCACAACCGCCTGGAACTATGCGCTTGTCGCGCAACTCGACGGCATCACCGCGAAGGAAAACCCGGTCGGGGATCGCCCGTTCTCGCTCCGAAACGCGCCCGTGACCCTCTCCGTGAAGGCTCGCAAGCTCCCCAAGTGGGAGGCCGAGGACGGCGTCGCCGCCGCTCCGCCGCAGAGCCCCGTGGCGAGTGGGGAGCCTGAGGAAACGGTAACCTTTGTCCCCTATGGAGCGGCCAAGCTCCGCATCACCGCTTTCCCCGCTCTCGGCGCGTAACGCCTACGCGAACTGGTGTATCCACGTTCCCGTGGCAGGCATGCGAGGACGCGCGAGCGTAGGATGGCAAACCATGGCAGCTGTGTGAGGTAGTTCCACTTCGCAGGGAAAGCGTTCGGTCGCTATACTAAGCGAATGGTGCCGTGCCCCCAGTTGCGGAAACGCTCGAAGGGGCTGGTTTCGCGCTCGCAAGCCAGGCGCATCCTTTCCAGCCGCGTCATCCTGCTGCTCACTGCGCTGCTCATCGCGCTCATGCCGCTTACCGAGCACCTGTGGACCTGGGACGCTTTCATCTGCAGTGGCCACGACCTCGAACTCAGCCTGGCCGGCGTGCTTGTTTTCAGCGGACTGGTGGCGCTTAGCGCACACTGGTGCATTCTGCCAATGATGCTGGCGCAGATCGTTTCGCATCGTATCAAGAGGCCGCCCATTCCCAAGCTCTTTCAGAGTGAGCAGGCGCGCAGCCTGCCGGACGGCGCCACGCCGTGTCCCGTGCTGCCCTGTCTTACGCCTCTCCGTATTTGAGGGCACCGCTGCAGTCGACTTCCTGACGACAGTTATCCGATCACCGAGGTTCGCACCCTCACTGCATGTGCGTTCGCGCACGAGAGGTTCCCTCCATGAAGAAGTCTGAAGTTTTGCACGCCTGGGCGAGCATTCTTGCCGGAAGGCCGCCCTCGCTCTCCATCGAAATCACAAAAGAGTGCCCGCTTCGCTGCCCGGGCTGCTACGCCTTCGACGCCGCCCACCTTGGCGGAGACACCGAACTTCGTCAGCTTTCAGACTTCAAGGGCGACGACCTGGTCCGCAACGTTCTCGCCCTCGTCGATGAGCACAAGCCGCTGCACGTATCGCTGGTCGGCGGCGATCCATTGGTACGCTATCGCGAGCTCGAACAGTTGCTGCCCGCACTTGAAACTCGGGGCATCCACACCCAGGTCGTCACCAGCGCGTTCCGTGTCATTCCCGCGGAGTGGTCCCGGTTCAAGCGCCTCAACGTCGTGGTTTCGATCGACGGCCTGCAGCCCGAGCACGATGAGCGCCGCAAGCCCGCGACCTACGAACGCATCCTCAAGAACATAGCCCAGGCGCGCGTCACCATCCACAGCACCATCACGAGCCAGATCGCCTCGCGACCCGGCTATCTGGAGGAATTCCTGCGCTTCTGGAGCGCACGTCCGGAGATTGTCAAAATCTGGTTCAGCCTGTTCACGCCGCAGCGCGGGGCCGCCGATGCGGAGATCCTGAGCCCCGCCCAACGCGCATCTGTTCTCGACGACCTGCTCAGGCTTCGCGTTCTGTACCCCATCCTCGACATGCCGGAGATAGTTTTGCGCGAGATCGCGACGCCGCCACGCAACCCCTCCGAGTGCATCTTCGCGCGCACGACACACACGGTTTCGGCCGACCTCAAAACGAAGATCACCCCCTGCCAGTTCGGCGGCGACCCGGACTGCGAACAGTGCGGCTGCGTCGCTTCCATGGGTTTGGCGGCGGTCGGCCACTACAAGGTCGCCGGAAGCCTGACGGCCGGCCATCTTTTCATGGCCTCTGACCGGGTGGGCAAAGCCTGGCAGCGGGCGCGCCACGTGTTCCAGCGTCCCGAGGCACGGGCGACGCATGGAGAGCATCCCGCGGCAAAGCAGCCACTGGTCACGATTCAGCGGTCCTAGAGCATTTTCCTCAGAGATATACCGGCCGTCGGCGCTCGGCGCGGCTTTTCCGTCAGGAAAA
>CAXTSA010000130.1:0-653 GCA_964246755.1 uncultured Acidobacteriaceae bacterium | reverse complement strand
GGGCGTGGGGGGGGTTTTTTCGTATTTTAAAGCCCCCGCTACAGAGATTCCAGACTGGATCACAGCCAGTGTGAGAGTGCTTTACGGCAGCTGCGTCAGCGTGATCAGCGGAGCGGCCTCCCAGCGCACCGGCTCCGGGCCCGTGTTGCACATCCGTACCGCGACCCGCGTACCATCGCTCGCAATCGCGGCAGTGACTGTCACCTGCGCTCCGGGGTTCGGCGCCAGATTCGCTACGAGGGTCGCGTCGGCCGCCGTGCTGAAGCGCACACTGCCGGTCTCCACCTCGCGGCTCTTGCAGTCTTCCGCCTGCCCCCGGGCGGCCAGCGTGTTGACCTGCCATTCGCGCACTACGTACTTCAGCGGATTGCTCGCTGGAGTGCTCGAAGACAGGTTTGCCGCTTGTGCTCCTCCAGGAGCGGGGGTCGCGCAGGTCTTCCGGTCGGGCGCGGCATTCGCAGAGGCCGTGTTATACCAGCACTGCGAGCCCAAATACTGGTGGTCGAGTACGCCGTTACGCATCACGTCGGCCTGGTAGAAGCCTTCCTGTCAGACACATAGGCCAGCGCCGATACGGGTTTCGTTCCGGGCTGGTTTTCGGGCTGAGCTCCGGGCTGAGCTCCGGGCTGAGCTCCGGGCTGAGCTCCGGGCTG
>CAXTSA010000129.1:6932-7802 GCA_964246755.1 uncultured Acidobacteriaceae bacterium | reverse complement strand
GATATCTTCGCGCCGCATCGGCATATCCCAACCCGCCGCGCTGCCGAAGTGCCGTGGAAACTCGCGCTCCACGAGCTCGATCGCCCCTTGCGTGATTGCGTCCGGCGCAAAACCGGGGCGCTTCGGCACCGGCGGCTTGCCCTTGTAGGGCTTGCGATTGTCCGCGTCATAGGAGAACTGGCCGCCCTCCGGCTTGCCGCCGCGCATCAGGTAGCCGGTCTTCTCGCGCATGTACCGGTAGAAGCGGTCCATCAGGTGGTGCTTGCTCACCGGGCCCTCGGGCGGTTTGCCGTAGACGTGCTCGAAGTCCTCCACGGTGGAAAGCCAGGTCGCGTCGGGCACCTGCTCCAACTCCACGCCGCGGCGCGCCGCCTCCTCCATGTCGAGCCGCATCTCGCGCTCTGCCGGCTCCATCATCGTCAAGCGGGGCAGTCCGTACTGCTGCTTTGCCAGCAGCAGGCCATCGGCAAAGATACCCGGCGTGAACATGTACGCCACCTTGACGCCGCGCTTAGCCTGCTCAAGGGCGAAGTGGCGCTGGCTGGCAAGGATCAGAATCAGCTTCTTCTTGTGGTAGGGACGGCGGTGCGCTTTGGCGAGCGCTTCCATCATCACGATGCCCGTATCCGCCGGCGGTGTTTCGCTCAGCGGGCCGGCAGCGTCGGTCAGCCGGTCGTACGGCACATAGATCCAGCGCCTGTGCTTTACATCGCCCGCGCCTGGGGCTGCATCCTGTATCTCTTTTTCAAACGGCCGCATGCTGTGAGACTATCGGGCACGCGCGGGGACGCCTATCTCTCACCGCATCACGTGTTCACCGGAGCGAAAGTCTATTTCCCTGCCGTTTGCGGCGCGTCCTCTGACTGGGGC
>CAXTSA010000129.1:1014-6864 GCA_964246755.1 uncultured Acidobacteriaceae bacterium | reverse complement strand
CTTCGCCGGAGCGCGTGTAATGCAGCCGCTGTCGGGCTTCCATCTCGATCGTATCGGGGTCCGTCTTCAACCGATCGACGTGATCCTGCAACTTGGAATTTTCCTCCGAAAGCTTCCCGATCTTCGTCTGGAGCGTTCGGTCTTCGCTGCGCTTCGCGGCATACGCGATGATGCCGTTCTGGCCGAAGACCGCATGCCATCCAAAGGCCAGGGCAACCAGCAGAGCGAGCGCCGTTGCAATGCGCCTACGTCCAAAGAGCCCAAAACGGGCCGCTCGCTTTGCCGGATTGCTCGTTGCTTTCGTCATCCCACTCGCTTTTACTGAAGTACCCATTGCTTCGCGGCTTCGCTCAGCTTTCCGCTGTCTTCCTGCTTGCGAACCTCGGTGTACACACGAACCACCGGCTCGGTTCCCGACAGGCGGTAGCAGACCCACGACCCGTCGTCCAGGATTAACTTGAGCCCATCGGTTCGAACGACGCTCGACACCTTGCGGCCGCCCAACTCCGTCGGGTCGCTCTTTACCTTATCAGTGAACTTGGTTTTGACCTCGGGGGTCAAGCGGAAGTTCTCGCGATGCGGGTAAAAGGAACCTACTTTGCCAAATAGCTCCTCCAGTTGCGCGCCGAGGCTTTTGCCGCGGCGGGCCACCATCTCCGTCACCAGGAGCCCGGCGAGCACGCCGTCCTTCTCCGGGACATGGCCGCGAATCGTCAGCCCGGCACTCTCTTCGCCGCCGATCGCGATCTTATCCGCGTTGATCAGCTCGCCGATGTACTTGAAGCCCACCGGTGTTTCATACAGCGGGACATCATTCTTTTCAGCCAGCGCGTTGATCAGGTTCGTCGTCGCGACCGATTTGGCGACGCCGTTCTTCCAGCCGCGCGTTTCCATCAGGTAGTCGAACAGCAGCGCGATGATGTAGTTCGGCTGGATGTAGGTCCCGTCCTCGTCGACGATGCCGAACCGGTCCGCGTCGCCGTCGGTCGCGATGCCGATGCCCGCGCCGATCTCCTTCATTTTGGCCCGGCAGTCGTTGAGCAGCTCACCATCCGGCTCCGGCGCGTGCCCGCCGAACAGCACATCGCGGTAGTCATGCACGGTCTCGACGGTGACGCCGTGCTCGCGCAGAATGTGGCAGCTGTAGCCGCGGGCCGCGCCCCAGAAGGGGTCAAAGACTATCTTGAGCCCGGATTTTTCGATTACGCCGAAGTCGACCAGCTCCCCGATGCGCTTTAAGTAGTCGGGCTTGACGTCGGTTTCCTCATACTTGCCCTGCGGCGCTTCGGGCACGGCCTGCTCGCCGAGTGCCTCAATCTGCGCCTCGATTTGCCCGGTCGTCTCAGGCAGCGCGGGGGCGCCGTCCGGGGTTGAAAACTTGATGCCGTTGTATTCCGGAGGATTATGCGAGGCCGTGAAGTTGATGGCGCCGGCCACCTTTTGCTGGCGCACCGCGTAGGCGATCGCCGGGGTGGGCGCGGGCGCCGGGATCACGCGCGGCGTTACCCCATTCGCCTGCAAAACGGCCGCCGCCTCGGCCACGAAGGTTTCCCCGAGGAACCGCGGATCACGCCCAACGAGTACGGTGTGCTTGCCGCCCGGCTGGCTCGCTACATATTTTGCGATTCCGGTCACTGCGCGCCGGATGTTTGCGGTCGTGAACTCGTCCGCGACGATCGCGCGCCAGCCAGAGGTTCCAAACTTGATCGGTGTCGCCATGTATTCCCTCGCCTCACTTCCAGCTTTCGCCGGGCTTGTTCTGACCGCAATTTTATCCAGCGGGCAGTAGGATGCGGCTACATTGCCCCGCGGATAGTGCGCCCGCGCGGCGGCAGCTGCGCCTCGCCCATCCGAGACCGTCGCGCGCTTTGCTATCCTGTTGCTTCAGGCAGCCATGCGTCTTCTCATCTTCGTCTTCGCTGGCAGCGTCATCGCCTTGTTGTGGGCCGCGTGGGCAGTCGCACGGGCGGTTCGAAGACACGGCCGGCACATAGGCAGCCGTGGCGGAGCCGGCGCGGTCGAGCCGGACGCGAGCGAGCCGGACGAACACTGAAGCGGGCTCGAGAACAGGCAAGCCAGTTCGCGATAGACAAAAGAGCAGGGAGAAAGTTCATGGACGAACGCACAACCGCTGTTGCCACTGCGCCGGGACCGGCAGCCCTACAGCAAGCATCCCCGAGCCTGCTCTCGACAACACGCGGAAAGGCCGTTGCCGTTTTACTCGGATCGCTTTTCGTCGCCCTCTGCGCGCAGGTCTCTGTGCCTCTGCCTTGGACCCCGGTTCCTATGACGATGCAGCCGTTCGGCGTGCTGCTGGTCGGCTTGCTGCTCGGCCCATGGCTTGGGGCCGCTGCGATGGCAGCCTACCTGCTCGAAGGCGTGGCGGGCCTGCCGGTGTTTGTGCCCGGCTTTGGCGGCCTGCTCCCGCTGGGGGCCAGCGCCGGATACCTGCTCTCCTACCCGCCGGTCGCGCTGCTTGTCGGGCTTGTTTCGCGGCGCGGCGGCCCCAGCGGCGGCTCTTTCCTGCGAGCGGCATCCGCGGCGGCCCTGGGTGACGCGCTGATTCTGCTCTGCGGCGCCTGCTGGCTCGCGCTGCTCACGCGCGCGAGCCTTTCCACGGTTGTGCACCTGGGGGTTCTGCCGTTTGCGGCCGGCGATGCGATCAAGGTGCTGCTGGCCGCTGCTATTGTTTCAGGCTTCCACCGCTTTCACGGCGTCCATGCGGGCGAGCGTTCCTAGGCCGCTCCGCGAACGCTCCCCGGCGTATTCTTGTTCATAGACAGAGAGTACCGATTGCTCAATTCTGCTCGCGCTGCTCACCAGGAAAGGACCACAATCAAGTGAGTGCTACTCCCGCAGTTCCCCGGAGCACGCCCCCGACCGATTCCCCTGACGGGATTCGTGAAATCTCCATCGCGCACAGTCCCGACTCCGATGACGCGTTCATGTTCTACGGGCTGGCCACCAACAAGGTGCGCGTGCCGGGCTACAAGTTCTCGCACGTGCTGTGCGACATCGAAACGCTGAACCACAAGGCCATGCACGAGGCCTTTTACGATGTGACGGCGATCTCGTTCCATGCCTACCCATACCTGCAGGAAAACTACGCGCTGATGGCCTGCGGCGGCTCGGTGGGCGAGAACTACGGCCCTATGATCATCGCCCCGCACCGCTACACGCTCGATGAGATCAAGAAGATCAAGATTGCAGTCCCGGGCACGCTAACGACCGCCTATCTCACGCTCAAGCTGTTTGCGCCTGATATCGAAACCGAGGTCGTTCCGTTCGACCAGATCATTCCGCAGGTACTCGCAGGCAAGTACCAGGCCGGGCTCATCATCCACGAGGGACAGCTTACCTACGGCAACAACGGGCTGAACAAGATTGTCGACCTGGGCGTGTGGTGGCGCGAGCAGACCGGCATGCCGCTGCCGCTCGGCGGCAACGCGATCCGGCGCTCGCTCGGCGCCGAGGCGATGCGGGTGACGACGAGGGCGATCAAGGACTCCATCCAGCACGGGCTTGATCATCGCGAGTCGGCGCTGGCCTATGCCATGCAGTTCGCCCGCGACCTGGAACCGAATCTCGCGGACAAGTTCGTGGGCATGTATGTGAACGAGCGCACGCTCGACTACGGCAAGGACGGCCGCGCGGCCATCGAGAAGCTGCTCACCATGGGGCATGAGCGCGGCGTCATCCCGAAGGTCGCAAAGCTGGACTTCATCCAGGATTAGCCTTTCAGGCAGCGGCTCCTTCGGCGCAAAGGCAATCAAGCGTGGCGCATAGTTTCCGCTTCTTGTGCGCGGCGCTGGCATAATGGATAGCGATGGCCGTTTCGTCGCCGACAGCACTGGCTCCAGCTCTTCCGTCTCCCGCTCGCCGCGGCCAGACGGTATGGCGAACTCTGAAGCGGCAGCCGCTTGCTTTCGTTGGACTCCTGCTGGTGGCGCTGTTCTGTATTCTCGCCCTGTTCGCGCCGCTTCTCGCGCCGCATGCTCCGGCGGCGCTCGACCTCAATGACCGGCTCGCCGCTCCCAGCGCCGCGCACCTGTTCGGCACTGATGAGCTGGGTCGCGATACCTTCTCGCGCATCGTGTACGGCGCGCGCATTTCGCTTACCGTCGCGGTCTCGGTAGTGGCCTGTTCGTTGTCGCTGGGCTTGGTCCTCGGCGGCTTGGCAGGGTTTTACGGCGGCGTTCTCGATACAATCCTCAACATCTTCGTCATGAATGCGTTCCTGGCACTGCCGGGGATCCTGCTGGCCATTGCGTTTGTCGCGTTTCTTGGCCCCGGGCTGCCGAATCTGGTGCTCGCGCTCTCGATCGGCGGATGGGTGGGCTATGCGCGACTGGTGCGGGCGCAGGTGCTGGCCGTGCGCGAGCGCGAGTTTGTCGAAGCTGCGCGCGCGCTCGGCGCGAGCGACCTGCGCATCTTTACGCGCCACATCCTGCCCAACATTCTCCAGCCGCTGATTGTGCAGTCGGCGATCGGCATGGCGGGCGCGGTGCTGGCCGAGGCTACGCTTAGCTTTCTGGGCCTGGGCGTGCCGCCTCCGGCCGCGAGCTGGGGCAGCATGCTCAACGACGCGCGCTCGCACCTGTTCGACTCGCCGCACCTGGTTGTTTTTCCGGCGATCGCGGTCGCCCTTTGCGTGCTGTCCTTCAACTTTCTAGGCGATGCGCTGCGTGATTTTCTCGACCCGCGCACGCGCATTGAAATCGGGCTGTGATGACAGCGCAAACAAGAACATGCCACGAAGCGGCCGCTGGCCGCGCAGGCAGTTTTGTTTTTCTTCTAGCCCGGAGCGGGCAATGAGCATCGGTGTTATCGCAGACACACATGGTCTGCTACGCCCTGAGGTGCTGACGGTATTTGAGGGTGTTGAACACATTCTGCATGCGGGCGATGTCGGCGATCCCGCGATCCTTGCCAAGCTTCAGGAGCTTGCACCGGTCACAGCGATTCGAGGCAATGTCGATCGCACCGGCGCGTGTGCCGCTTTGCCCGCGGAGGAGTACCTCACGCTGGACGGCGTGAACCTCTACATGCTGCACGATGGACAAACCCTCACGCTCGACCCCGCTGCAGCGGGTGTGGGAGCCGTTATCTTCGGGCACTCGCACAAGCCGCTTATCGAGCATCGCAAGGGTGTGCTGTTTTTCAACCCCGGCGCCGCTGGGCCCAGGCGTTTTTCGCTGCCTATCACGGTTGGGCTTATGCATATCGAAGAGGCGACAGTGCGCGCCGAGCACGTCTTCCTGCTCTGACGCTCAGCCCCGAATTCGCGGGTTCACCAGCAGGTACAGCACGTCGGTCAGCAGGTTCACGAGCACGTACGTCAAACCGACGGCCAGCAGGCAGCCCTGCACCAACGCGTAGTCCCGGTTGGAAATCGCGGAGACGGTGAGGCGTCCGATGCCGGGCCAGGAAAAGATCATCTCGGTGACGATGGCGCCGGCGAGCAGCGCGCCGAACTGCAACCCGAGCAGGGTCAGGATCGGGATCATGGCATTGCGTAAAGCGTGCCGGTAGACCACCGTGCGCTCCGGTAAGCCTTTTGCGCGCGCGGTGCGGATGTAGTCCTGCCCCAGCTCCTCGAGCATGGCCGTGCGAATCATGCGGGTGAGAATGGCGGCGAGCGCGGCGCCCATCGTAATGGCTGGCAGAATTAAGTAAGCCGGGCCGGCGGCGCCGGAAACCGGCAGCCAACCCAGCCGGATCGAAACCAGCAGGATCAGGATGGGCCCCAGCGCGAACGACGGAAAGGACAGCCCGAACAGGCTGACCACGCCGAGCACCTGGTCCTGCCAGCGATTGCGATGGAGCGCCGCCGCAACCCCCGCCGGCAGC
>CAXTSA010000129.1:0-1004 GCA_964246755.1 uncultured Acidobacteriaceae bacterium | reverse complement strand
GGCCCGGCCTGTTTTTGGCCGGCCGCCCGCGCGGCTCGCCCCCCGGGCAGCGCCAGCAGCAGCGCAAAAACGAGCGCCGCCACGGTGAGCCCAAGCGTGTAAGGGTAGCGCAGCAGCAGGAGGTGCGTAACCGAGTCGTTGAGCCGGATGGAGTGCCCGAGATTGCCGTGGAGCACGCCGCGCCAGTAAAGCCAGTACTGCGTCCCGAGCGGCTGGTCAAGCCCGTACTGGTGGCGCAGCGCTGCGATATCGCCCGAGCGCGCGCCCTCGCCCAGCATCTGCTGCACGGGGTCGCCCGGCACCAGATGGATGAGCAGGAACACGAGCGAAACCACAAGCCAGACGACCGGAACCGTGTAGAGCATGCGCCAAAGCAGCGCACGAATGGCTCGCCTCATGCCGACGCTCCCGGCAAAAAGTCATCGGCGGAGAGAGTGGCGAAAAGGCTGAGAAGCGCCTGCTGACATGAGCGGAGAACCATGTGCCCTTCATCTTCGCACGTCAGAACGCACGCGCTCACGCATCCCGCAACACACGATCCGCTTGAGGCGAGGCGGTTTCCAGCGCGGCCTTTGGAGGAGGCTTGTTTTCGACACGTACCTTGCTGATGCGGCGGCCCTGCAACTCCATCACCGTCAGACGATGCCCGTCGAAGTCCACGCGCTCACCCGTGTGCGGAATATGCCCCAGGCGGCTCAACAGGAAGCCGGCCAGCGTCTCCGCTCCGCTGTCCCTCGGCAGCTTCCAGCGCATCTGCGTTTCCAGGTCGCGCAGGCTTACGCTGCCGTCGAGCACCAGTGTTTCGCTCGGCGCCGGCAGCAGCGGCGGAGCGGCCGCGGCCACATCGAACTCGTCTTCAAGCTCGCCGATCAGCTGCTCGATCGCGTCTTCAACGGTGACCAGGCCCACGGTCGAGCCGAACTCATCGACGACGATGGCCAGGTGTCGCCGCCGCTCTTGAAACTCGACCAGCAGGTCGAACACCGGTTTGGTTTCGGGCACGA
>CAXTSA010000128.1:0-7909 GCA_964246755.1 uncultured Acidobacteriaceae bacterium | reverse complement strand
GGCGGAGGCGGGCAAAAACCTGCTCTCCAAGCGCCTCGGCCAAGCTGAACAGAACCGTGTAAGGTTCCTCGCCAGAGGAACAGGCGGCGCTCCAGATCGCAATTTTTTCCGATTGCGGTATAGAAGGAAGCACCGTGCCGCAAAGGAAGCGGAAATGCTGCTCCTCCCGAAAGAAGCTGGTGTGGTTTGTGGTGAGCGCATCGATGACCTGTGTAAAGAGGGCGCCACGCGGCTCGGCTGTAATGGCGCCAGCGAGCGCGCTAATCGAGGACAAGCCGAGTGTTTGCGAAAGCCGGCTTAAGCGGGCGTTGACAAGCACCTGCTTACCCGAGAGATCGACCCCGCAGAACGAGTAGGCCAAGCTGCGGATGGACTCGAACTCGCGAGCGGAAAGGCCTTTGCCCAAGCGACCCGCGTTATCGGCAGACCCGCCTCGACGCTGCTGCGGAGCTGGAGAACCCTGGGCTTCGACGTGAGCGTATGCAGCAACCAGCTTGCCCGGAGAAGTCATTGGCAAGCTCCCCGGTAAACGCCTTCAATGTCCAGAATGAGGCCGATTCGGCCATCGCCGAGGACGGCGCAGCCGGAAAGCGCGGACAGGTTTTCGAGTAAGCCGCCGAGGCTCTTGATGACCACTTCCTGCTTGCCGACCAAATCGTCGACTGCGATGCAGAAAGAGCGGCCGCTCGACTCGACGACAATGAGCAGTCCGCTTGCCGGATCGCCGGCACCGGCCTGCACTGACAGCCGCTCGTGGAGGCGCAGCACCGGCAGAAGCCGGTCGCGCACCAGCACCATCTCTTCGCGGCCATGCACGGAAAACAATGTATGCGCGCCTGGACGGAAGATTTCTCGGACCGCGGAGATTGGAACGATGAACTGTTCGCCTCCTAAGACAATTACCAGGCCATCGATGATGGCTAGGGTAAGCGGCAGTTTGAGCAGGAATGTTGTCCCGAGACCCGCGGGAGACTGCGTTTCGATGCTTCCTCGGAGCTTCTCTACATTACGGCGGACAACATCCATGCCGACGCCCCGGCCTGAGATGTCTGTTATCTGCTCGGCAGTCGAGAAACCCGGCTCGAAGATGAGGTTATGGATCTCTGCTTCGGCGAGAACGGTGCCGGCTTGGATGAGCCCGCGCTGCTCTGCCTTTGCTCGAATCCGTTCGGCATTGAGGCCCCGGCCGTCATCCGAGATCGAGATAACGATCTCCCCTCCCTTATGGAATGCGGAAAGCCGTATGCGGGCTTCGGGGGGCTTCCCCGCCGCAACACGCTCGGCGGGCGCCTCGATGCCGTGGTCGACGGAGTTGCGAATCATATGGAGTAGAGGATCGGAAAGCTCTTCCGCGACAGTCTTATCGATTTCCGTTTCAACGCCCGAGGTTTCGAGGATGATCTGCTTGCCCGCTTTGCGCGAAAGGTCCCGGACAACGCGTTCAATGCGGCTGAAAAGCTGGCCAACCGGAACCATGCGCATGCTCAGCGTCGCTCGCTGGACCTCAGCCGTGACACGGGCAAGTTGCGAAAGGTCACCAAGGAGGCGCGAATCGGTGAGGGAAGCCAAAGCCTGATTGTGACGAATGAGCGACTGCGCGATGACGATCTCACCGACCATGTTCATAAGGTGGTCGAGCTTAGCGGTTTCCACGCGCACCGAGCCGGCATCGGACGCGCTGCGCTGCGCCGGTATGCTTCTCGCTTCGCTTTCCATGGACGCCGGCGCTTCGGGCTGTTGCACGGCGGATGCGACGGCGGCCGGGGCAGGCTGCGGGGCGTGGTCGAATCTTGGCGAGGGTGCCGGCCAGTTTAACTCCACCGGTCGAGCCGAGCTTCCATCCCTTGCCGGTTCGACGGCGCTCGCCGGGGACGGCTCTGCGTCCACCGCCGCTTCGGCGGCTTGAAGCGGCTGCGGTGAATAGGCGGGAGACGGTAGAGGCTTAAGCGCGATCAGGTCGCGTATGCGGGCAACGAGCCGGGCATTGTCGGATGGGAACAGCGGCGCCTCTCTCGCAAGCGCATCTTCGACCACGTTGAGCTCTGTTTGTAAAAAGTCGCCGCTCTCAAGAACAAGGTCAACCATGAGGCCGTCCACTGCCCGCTTTCCATTGCGCGCCAGATCGAGCAAAGTTTCAATCTCGTGCGCAACGGCCTGGATGGACGCAAAATCGAGGAAGCCCGCGAGCCCTTTAATTGTGTGGAACGCGCGGAAAACCGTGTGGATAGTTTCCATCGCGGTCGGATCGCGCTCAAGCGTCAGCATCTGGCCTTCAATTTGGGACAGGTGCTCGCGGGCTTCTACCAGGAAATCGTGGATGAGCTCGTGGTCGTCTTCAAGTGAGGTACCCGTTGGTTCCTCCGCCGACTCTCCCGGATCGGCAAAGAACGACTGTAATTGAGTGAAGCCAACATCAAACAGATATTTCGTCCCTTGCTCCGGGTCGGCCTGAATGCGTGCAAGCAGGTCTACGGCAGCATCGCCGGCGGCGGAGCAAACGCGGCAGTCCGCCCCACGAAGCTCGCGGGCCAAAACGGACAGCTCGGAAGCCGCAGCGGCGGGGCTGCCTGCCACCATCAAACGTGTAGCTGCGGCCTCCAGGCGCGCCGGCCAGGAGGCGGTTTCAACCGCTATATCTCCAGCCGTAAGGGGCGGCGCTTTTTGTTCTGCCATTGCGATTCGTGCTCCGTAGTGCGATTTCCGTTCGCGGCTCAAACCTGCAAACCTGGGCTGGTTCCGCCGCGGCTGCCTTTCGTCGAATCCCGCGCCCCAGCATCACCAGCAACCGGTTTGCAGTCTTGCGGGAGCGCGGAGGGCTGCTGCGAGACACCCCGTTCCGGTTAAGCGGCGGGCCAGTGAGTGCAGGCTTTCCTCAGCGGAAGAATCCCAGGACGCATTTGTCGCGCGGCTGCTGGGGTACAAGCCACTAAAAGGCCTGGAAGTCGTGCTCCATTGGGAACTCGCCTCCCGCTCCGGGTCGTGCGCCTTTTAACAGCGGCGCCGGAATCTCACGCCTATACATCGGCGCTGAAGAGGCAATGGTCCGCGGTGTCGATGAGAACTGAGGTCTCGGCGGCCCAGGCATAGATCGTGAAGGGGCGGCGAACGCCTGCGCTCGATTGCGTTCCGGCCCCGGCTCTGAAGACACCATGGCCCGAAGCCTGCCGATCACATCCTTGAGCGTTTCCGATTGAGCGTTCAGTTCCTCTGAAGCGGCAGCGCTTTCCTCTGCCGTCGCGGCCGTAGTTTGCGTCACCTGCTCCATCTGCGTGATGGATTTGCTAATCTGCTCAATGCCGCGGCACTGCTCCTCGCTTCCAAGCGAGACTTCGTCCACCATGACCTTGATCTTGGACGCGTCTTCAGTGATGACGAGGATTGCCGCCGCGACCTGGTCAACCTTGCTCTTGCCTTCGTTCGAGCGTGTGATGGAGTCCTCGATCAGCACCGCGGTGTCTCTGGCCGCCTGTGCGGAGCGTTGCGCTAAGCTGCGCACCTCGTCGGCGACAACGGCGAAACCCATGCCGGCTTCCCCGGCGCGCGCCGCTTCGACTGCTGCATTGAGGGCGAGGATATTGGTTTGAAAAGCAATTTCATCAATCACCTTGATGATCTTCGAAACCTTCGAGCTCGAGTTGTTGATCGCCTCCATGGAGGCCACCATCTCCCGAAGATGCTTGTTCGCGAGTTCCACTTTGAGTTGGGAAGCGGCCAGGAGTTCGGCTGTGGAGCGAGAGTTGTCTGTGTTCTTGCGCGCCATGGAGTTGATCTCCTCCGACGAGGCGGAGGTTTCCACCAGGGACGCGGCTTGCTCGGAGGCACCCTGCGCCAGGGATTGGCTGGATGCCGACACTTGCGAAGCAGCGCTCGCGACTTGGTCCGCGCCGTCATGCAGTTCAGCAATGCTGTCACTCAGGGTCTTGCTGATCCCGCGGACGATCCAAGCAATGACGCCGCCCAGCGCGAGGGCGACAAAAAGCAGTGCGATGCTGACAGTGCGTGCCGGCCCGATCCCGGAAACGGCATCGTTCGCGTAGTTGACGGCGCTGTTCTCCTGGAGTTGCGACAGAGTGACCGCGGCCGCGCTCATCTGGTCGCCGTGGGCCACGGCTTTCGGTATCTGCGCATCGGCGTCGTTGAGCTTGCCCGCTAAGCCAAGCTGGAAAATCGAATCCGTGTCCGCTGAAACTTGATCTAGCTTGTCGACAATTTGTGTCTGGGCCAGCTCGCGGAACTGCGGCTTTCCGCTTTGCGCAATGAATTCTCGGCCTTCCTCGCGCAGAGCGGCCTGGCCACTCTGAAAGCCGCTGTAATAGGAGCGGGCCGACTCAGCATTGCCCAAATGGAACTGCAGCATCATCATGTCTCTGCGGGTGCGGACTTGCTCCACTTTCGCATTGATGTCGCAGGCTAGAAAGAGCGCGCGCGTGTAGTGTTGGCCCAAGCGATCGACCTGCGCGCCTAAGCCGGTTACGTTATAAATCGCGGCACCGCTGATAAGGCAGCAGGCAGAGAGGAGAGCGCCGAGTGTGGCGAACAGTTTTTTGCCGATAGTGAGCGATCGCATGATGGCAGAGGCCCTTCGTGGGTAGTGATGGTGACAAAAGTGAAGCTAGGCGGCCCTATGGGCTCCGTCGCCGAGTATTCGGTTCATGTCGAGGAGCAGCTTTACCCGGCCTTTGCTTTTCGCCATGCCGCAGAGAAACGAATGCTCTTTTGGCTGGCCGATGTCGAAGCCTTGCTCAATCTCGCCGGCATCGAGGAACAGCACTTCTGCAACAGAATCGACAATGATTCCGAAGAGATGCTGGTCGCCATCCTGCAGCCAAGGGCGAACAACAACGATGCAGGTCCGCTCGGAAACCTCCCTGGGAGGCATCGAGAAGCGAGTTCGCAGGTTCAGGACCGGGATGATGCGCCCGCGCAGATTGATGATGCCTTGTACGTAAGGCGGTGCCTGCGGAACGGGCGTCACTCCCTGGAATTTCATAATCTCCCGCACCTGGAGAACGCTGATGCCGAACTCCTCCGAGCCAAGCTCGAAGATGAGGTACTTGCCTTCCGGCGCACCGGAGGTCTCTCGTGAATTTGCGGTCATAGTTGGCCCATATACTTGCTTTCGAGACGCTCGCGCCGTCAGGCTTTTCTCAAACGCGATTCTGCTTCTGCTTATCGGCATTTCTTTTGCTCCGTTCAGACTTCAAAGGTGAAAATCGGCAGTTTGCAAACTTGAGTAATCAGTTGGGCTTTGATGCAGCGGCAACGACGCTTGCTCGCGGGCGAGTCACCTTCTCAGCGCATTGATCAACAATGTGATCACGCTCGCTGATTGAAAAGATCTGCATTTGGAGAGGGCTGAGTAGCAGCGGAACAGAAAACCTGAATAAGAGAGTTTTGAGGGGGCTCGGGCTTACGTCACATCCAAGCTGGCGGTGCATGGATCGCGTAGCGGTCGTAATTCGCCTCTGGCGACAGTGTCTGACAAAATGAAGGCGTAGCGGCCGAGCATGTTGAGGAGTTTTAAGTCGAGCGGCGGAGCGCATGAACCGCACCATCAAGGATGCCACCGTCAGTCGCTACTACTACGACACCAGCGACCCCGCTTTTGTTGAGGACAAGACGGAAGAACAGATCACGCAGCTCAGCACAATCGCTCCCATGGAGCGCCTGTGGAAGGGCCGGCATTACGTCCGTAATGCTCCTCGAAAGCTTGATCATTGAGTCGAGCATGTCCTAACCCTTAGTATCCGAGCAGCGTTCAGAAGTGATCGTGGGACTTTCTGCGCTCTGCGGATGCAGGAAAGGTTCGATCCTCGGCGATGGATTTTGACTACAGCCATGTGAGAGCCCTCTACACGCTCCATCCAGCGTGGAAGCTACTGCGCTCTGACCACGCGCCGCTTATTATTACTTTCCTACGGCGCGTCTTTATCAATCGCGCCGTGCGTGCCCTGTCGGAGACAACACTTGCTAGCCTGCTTGAAGATGAGCTTTATCAAATCCGGCAATATTCGGGCGAGGATGTGCTTCTGCAGGAAGCAACTGTTTACTTAAGAGAGTGGACAGCGAAAGAATGGCTGCGTAGGTTCTATCTTCCGAACTCCGATGAGCCCCATTCGATCTGACACCGGCTACGGAGAAGGCCATTCAGTGGGTTCACGACCTGGGAGAAAATTCGTTCATCGGGACCGAGTCGCGACTGCTTACCTTTGTGAGTATCCTCAAGCAAATGGCCGAGGGCAGCGACCCGGACGTAGAGCGGCGCCTGACCCTTTTGCGGCAACAGCGCGCTGAACTCGATGCGAAGATTAACCGTGTAAGCAGCGGAGAGATCGACTTGCTGACTGATTCGGAGCTTCGTGACCGGTTTCAGCAGATCACGCAGATTGCGCACGGGCTACTGGTCGACTTCCGAGAAGTGGAGCAGAACTTTCGAAAGCTCAGCCGCACGGCCAGGGAACGGATTGCCACGTGGGACGGCAGTAAAGGCTCTCTTATGCAGGAGCTCTTACGATCGCGTGATGAGATTCGCGAGTCCGACCAGGGCCGCAGCTTCGACGCTCTTTGCGAATTTCTCCGCCAGGAAGAACTGTCCGGCTTGTTGGCGAACATCTTGCTGCATCCCGCCCTCAAGGACGGAGAAGCCAACGGCCGTCTGCGCTATGTGCACTATGACTGGCTAGCCGCGGCTGACGCCACGGTGCGTACTGTGGCCTCGCTTTCACAGCAGCTGCGCCGCTTTCTCGACGATCGGGCGGCTCTGGAAAATCGGCGAATCATGGAGATCCTGCGCAGCATCGAGAGCAATGCGTTGTTGTTGCGCGAAAGCCCGCCCATGGGCGTTGTCGCACATATCGACAACATGGCATCCAGTATCGACCTGCCGATGGAGCGACCGCTTTTCAAGCCACCCATCCGGCTCGCCATTCCATCGGCTGCTCCGCAATCGGGTGAAGCGGACCCCGAGGCTGCGGCGCTGTACTCGCAGGTCGTGGTGGACCGCACAAGGCTCAAGAGGCATGTCGAGGCGACTCTGCTCGAGCATGGTCCGGTGACACTCCGGGAGCTTGCGGAATTGCAGCCGTTGGATCAGGGACTGGCCGAATTGATTGCTTACCTGGATGAAGGGACGTATCGATTTGAGTTGGTGATTCTAGAATCCGCGACGGACCGCATCGGCTGGAAGACTCGCGAGAGCACGGGCGATGTTGTGGAACGACAGGCGGAGTTGCCGCGGATTGTCTTTATAAAGAGCAGAGAATGAGCGAGGGAACACCAGACGCGGCGAAGGCGTCCAATTTGCCGGTGCTGCTCATCACGCTGCTCAAGGGCGCGCTGTATCGCGAGCATGACAGCAGACTGTGGAGCACCCTGCTGAGCTTGCAGGTACAAGCCAGGGATCATGTTGCCGTGTTGGGCCTTGACTTGATGATCGATGAGACTGAGGGCTACGCGTTCCTGCGGAACAAGCCGCAAACACAGGATTCGGCAGAAGCAACGCCGCGACTGTTCGCGCGCCGTCAGCTACCGATTTATGACAGCCTCCTGCTCGCGCTGTTGCGCAAGAAATTAGCTGAATTCGATGCGAAAAGTACCGAGTCGCGATTGGTGTTGAAAGCGGAGGAAATACACGAGATGATCAGCCTCTTTCTTCCCGAGCGTAGCGACCAGGTCAAGCTTATGCAGCAGGTCGAAAGAAGCGTGCAGCGGCTTGAGGAAATGGGGTTTCTGCGAAAGTTGAAACCGTCCGTCGAGCCTGCTTACGAAGTAGCAAGAATCATTAAGGCGTTTGTAGATGCACAGTGGCTTGGGGCGATGGATGAGGCGTTGGAAAGCTACAAGCCCACATTGCGGGGCCAGCGAACCAGGAGGGAGAAGGGACGCGTTGATGGAACCGTTGGGGCTCTTT
>CAXTSA010000127.1:0-7917 GCA_964246755.1 uncultured Acidobacteriaceae bacterium | reverse complement strand
ACCGGCCAGCCTCCGTCTTGCCCCCTCACCTTGGTAGCTTCCGAGAAGGCGCCGTCCCGGTGCTCATTCGGAGCGAGCCGCACTCGGCGTCTCAACTCGGCTTCGTTGCCAACAGCGCGCGCGTCGTCGCGACGGCGCGGGCTGTGAAGCGTGGTCCTGTACAAGCGTGGAAGCAAGCATCGGATGGCCTTCGTCGTCGTAGTAGACGCCGGTCTCGCCCGGTGCATTCATCAGCACTTTCGTGATCACACGCGCGGCCTGCCTGGGAGTGCTCCAGTACTTCATGACAGGCGCCAGCAAGGAAACGCGTATTTCAACAAGAATCGGACAAAGGCATTGGCCTGGCGTCCGAGAGCCGTGGCGTGATTAAATCCCGGCTCAACGGCGTTGCATCGGAGCCGTGGTGTTTCGCGGCAAACTCCAGCGCCGTGGCAAGGGTGCACTGCTTCGAGGTGGCATAGGCGTCTGCACCGGGAGAAAGGATTCGGGCGGGGTTCAGCCAGCTTCCGACAACGGCGTTTCTCGGGACTTTCCTTCGAGGCGCGTCAAATGTATGCAGTTGAATGCCCAGATGCAACCATTGCTGGTTAGCCGCCTTGGCGGTTCCATGCAAGATCTCGTCCCTTTCTCTGCCTTCATCCAAAAGGCTTTTGTTCCAGAATGCTCTTGCCTCGCATCCTTCCCGATTTACTCAGGTTGATCTGCTCGATCACTGCGTCCAGCGTCAGCATCGCGCGATTCTCCAGAGGCACGCGGATCTTGCCCTTGGCAATCAGCCCATCGACACGGTCGAGCAGTACATGAGACGCGTGAAGAAAGACCAGAACATACTGGATACGGTCCCCGAAGACAGAGCCAACCTTTCGGAGTAGGACGGACGAAGTAAGGCGGATAGCTGAGCGGACTGTGACCGGACCGTCCTCGTCCCGTGAGATAGTTACGAAGCGGCCACCCCTTGTCAGCACCTCGCGTGCCATGAGCCATTGCTCTCGCCCGCCGACGCAATCGATCACAACGTCGATGGATCGAGCATCCAGAGCATCGGAAAGCACCTGCTTGGTATAGTCCACTATCTGGTCAGCCCCGAGTTGGCGAACCCATTCCCCGTTTTTACCACTACACACCGCGACAGTGTGCGCCGCACCGAGCGCTTTTGCCATCTGAACGGCGAAGCTCCCCACGCCGCCGGAGGCGCCTATCACGCACACCCTGCTGCCGCTCGTAACTCCTCCCTTTTCGAGGGCAAGAAGGGCCGTTTGGCCCGCCAAAGGAACGGCTGCCGCCTCGGCAAAACTAAGAGACTCCGGCTTATGACTGACAAGGTTCTCTTCCACGTTGACGTAGTTGGAAGCTCCGCCGCCACATTTCTCGTTGTCGGCATGGACGGCATCGCCGACCTTAAAGCGTTGGACCTCCTCGCCTACGGCGACCACAGTCCCCGCAACGTCAAAGAGCGGTATGAAAGGAAACTTGCGGGGGGCGATGAGCCGTCGATTGCCCTCGATCATCTGCCAATCGATCGGGTTGAGAGAGGCCGCATGAACCTCGACCTGCACCTGAGTCTTAGAGGGCTGGCGGCGCGAATAAGAACTCGCCGCAGTGAGAACGTCCTTTGCAGGCCCATACCGCACCTGCATGATCGCTTGTTGTTGGTCCCGAAGCTCCATACACGTACCTTAACCTTGAAGCAGAGTTTAAGGTCAAGGTATGACCATTGGGATGGTAAGCAAGGCGGTGGGGCTAAGCACTTCCTGCATTCGCTTTTACGAAGGGCAAGGACTGATCACAGCGGCGAGGGCCAAGAATGGCTATCGAATCTATCCGCCGCAGACGGTAAATCACCTGCGCTTCATCGAAAGCGCAAAGAAGCTGGGCTTCACCCTTGATGAAATTCGACAGGCCAACCTGGCGGCAAACCCTCCTTTTCTACCGAGTCACGCCATCGTGAAGACCCTGCGAACCAAATTGCAGCATGTAGAGAGACACTTTGCAGAGACTCGACAACTTCGGGATGAGCTACGGAAACTTATTCGGCAAATGGAAAATTGTCCGCCGCAGTAAGTGACTGTTACCGATGTCACACGGCTTGATCGGTCCCTAGAAGTCGCAATAGCGGAAGTTGAGGTGACTGGGCGGCTGGAAGGAGTCTTCCGGAGTTGCGCAAACGAACGTCTGCGCAACAATCCTCCCTTTGCAGGAAAGAGCCCCGCACTTCGCATTGCATAAAGGTATTGCGATTGGCTTCTTACAGGCGGCAGGTTTTCGCAACAAACCTAAATGTACGATTTTTGACGTTTGGTGGGCAAACCTGTTCTTGTCCAGAGTCTTGCAAATGGCCTCCCCTCTGGAGAGCGAGTCACCTAGAACGCAAACCGCAAGCGCGGCGGATGCTAAACAGCGACGGTGAACGTATCCTCACTGCGGGTGACGGCGCGGTACATGGTGTCGCGTTCGAAAGGGACACGGCCGGCTGCCTTGATCAGGCGCACCAGTTCCTCGCGGCGCATGCCCTGTGGGGTGGAGGCGCCGGCGTCGTGGTAGATCTTTTCCTCGATGACCGTGCCGTCGATGTCATCCGCGCCGAACCTCAGCGCGATCTGCGCCATCTTGGCCGAAACCATCTGCCAATAACTCTTGATGTGCGGGAAGTTATCGAGCATGAGGCGACCGATCGCGATCTGCTTGATATCGGACATGCCGGTCGTGCGTGGCAGATGATGGAGGGCGGTGTTGTCCGGGTGGAAAGCGAGCGGGATGAAGGTCTGGAAGCCTCCAGTGCGGTCCTGCACTTCGCGCAGGCGACACATGTGATCGATGCGGTCTTCTTCGTTTTCGACGTGGCCGTAGAGCATCGTCGCGTTCGAACGCAGGCCGAGTTCGTGGGCCATCTCGGCGGTTTCGAGCCACTCGTTGCCATTGATTTTGTGGTCGCAGATGATGGAGCGCACGCGGTCGGCGAAGATCTCGGCGCCGCCTCCTGGGAGTGAGTCCACCCCCGCGGCCCGTACCCGCTCCAGAGTTTCGCGTATGGAAAGTTTGGCGCGCTTAGCCAGGAAAGCGACTTCCACCATGGTGAATGCCTTGATGTGCACCAGAGGGAAACGTTCTTTCAGGCCAGTGACCAGGTCGAGGAAGTATTCGAGCGGCAGGTCGGGATGGAGACCGCCGACGATGTGGAACTCGGTGACAGCTTCCGAGTAACCCTCGGCCGCGGTCGACCACGCCTCTTCGAGCGCCATCGTATAGGTGCCTTCGGCGCCCTTCTTGCGACCGAACGCGCAGAGCCGGCAGGAGGCGACGCACACGTTGGTGGGATTGATATGGCGATTGACGTTGAAGTACGCGAGGTCGCCATGGAGGCGCTCGCGTACCGAGTTCGCGAGCCAGCCGATGGCCAAGATGTCGGGTGATCGATACAGCGCAAGCCCGTCCTCGAAGCTCAGGCGCTCACCTGCAGCCGTTTTCTCGGCGATCGGCTCCAGAGCAGCATCGTCGGTGGTAAACGCTCGCCGCAGTGTTCCAGGTTGTACGGATGCCTCAGCCATGATTTCCATCTCTCCTCTTCATTCTAGCGAA
Source organism: uncultured Acidobacteriaceae bacterium (assembly GCA_964246755.1). Classification (GTDB taxonomy): domain Bacteria; phylum Acidobacteriota; class Terriglobia; order Terriglobales; family Acidobacteriaceae; genus EB88. Next base: position 4,341 of record CAXTSA010000127.1, on the reverse strand, counting down.
TGTCTGCTGAGCAGCGATGGCCTGGCCTAGCATTCGCGTACCCCAATCAAAAGAGAATGGCTTCTGAATAGGCGGGGCGCTGTTACTATGCCGACAGATGCCGACCCGCACGCCTTTTCTGCGCCCGAGCTTCCCGCTCTCTTGTGCCCTGGCCGGCTGCTTACTAGCCTTGGGCGTGCCCGCGCGGGCGATCTCTCCATTTCCAGAGCGGCAGGCGAAACCTGCCACCAGTTCTCAGCCGCCAAGCACTTCCTTCGGTGTCTTTCCTTTTATCTCGGCTGAGGCACTCGACAAGTCCCAGATCACCCTGCCGTCCCAGTTAGAGGGCAAGCAGAACCTGATGCTTCTCTCCTGGAGGCGCGATCAGGCCACACAGCTGGATACCTGGACCGCAGTCGCTCAGGCATTGCAGCATGTGGATTTCGACTTTCGCGTTTACCACATTCTGGTAAGCGCGCCTGAGAACGCGCTCTTTCGGTGGTGGGACAATGCCTCTCTGCGGGCCGCGGAAACAGACCCGGAACTGCTGCACTGGAGTGTTCCGATTTACACCGAGAAGTCAGCACTGCGCCAATCTCTCGGCGTTTCGGATGACGAGCATGCCGTGGTGGCCGTGCTTGTGGACCGCGCTGGCCGGGTTTTATGGAAAGCCCAGGGTCCCTCGACGGCTGCGAGCCGGGCCAGCCTGCTTGAGGCGGCGCACGCGGTACGTTAGAGTTCGCCGGTTATTCAGACAAAGGATTATCCCAGATCGAGCTCTAGCTCAAGGGCATCCGTAGCATCGTTGTAATATCCGGGAATTGTGCCTGTCACATGAAAACCGAAGCTCAGATAAAACAGTTGCGCTGCGTGATTATCGATCGCTACTTCAAGAACGAGCAGGCGTGATCGCAAGGCTTCCGCTTTCGCCAGAACCCAGCGCATGAGCAAGCTGCCGACCCCCATCCTTCTTGCGGCTGGACCGACGTCGATGGTGAGCAGGTGAAGCACGGCGACCGTGTTCCGGAGGCCTGGACTTCTGGAGGGGCGATGGGTCGGCCGGACGATCGCGAAGCCGAGGATAGCGTCCTCGCCGCAGGCCACCGCCGTAAACGAACTGGGGTGGTGTAGGAAGCCGCGGAGCTCCGCCGGGCTGTAGGCAATGCCCGGAGGAAAGCAGACCTGGTCCAGCGCGTATAGCGTCGGCAGGTCTGCTTCCCTGTAGTCCCGCAAGGAAACCTGGAGCATGCTACTGCACGCCGGGTGCTGGGCCCGGGCTTGAGTTTGCCGTCTCCTGAGGCTTGGGTTCAAGCACGACACCATCAAAAAGCGAAGCAGCCACCAAGCGGTTGCCCTGCTGCAGGACCTGGTGGACTCGCCAGCCGGCTTGCCAGTACTTCCAGGAGTCGCCTGCGGCATCGACGCCGAAGATGGTGGTGGAGGTGCGGGAGGAAACCAGCACCCGCTTGAGCGCCGGGTCGTAATTCAGCCCGCCGATTTCGCCGAGAGGCAGGTTTTTGATTGGCTCCCAGGTGCCGCCCGCGTCTTTGCTGTAGAAAACGCCTTCGCGACCGCCAGCCCAGATCGCTCCATCCTCCGAAACCGCGAGAGCGCCGATTCCGGACAAACCCGAGGGAAGAGAAACCGCTTTCCAACTGACTCCGTTGTCGTCGGACAGCATGAGGCTGTTCCGCTGCGCTGCGATCACGCGCGAACCCAGGGCATCGATGGAGTGATAATCGGCCGAAGCCAGCGAAGTCTGCTCCCAGCTTGCCCCGCTATCCATGGAGAGATAGACGCCTTTCGCTGTGCCCGCGTACCAGGCGGAGCCGTCGAAGTCGAGCCCATTCACCCGGCCTTGGATGCTGCCGGACTTCTTTGCTGTGTCGATCGTTTTGCTGATGCGGCGCTTGCGCTCGCGCACCACAACCTTGCGGCTGCTGTGAGTTACGAGGTCGCCGCTCGCCTGCCATTTGCCACCGACCAGTTTCGCTAGCCCGTCGTTCGTTCCGGCATAGATGCTGCCTTCAGAGCCCTGAGCCAATACGAAGACGTCGCGCCCGCCCAGGCCGTCGGCCTGCTGCTGCCAGCTCGCTCCGTCGTCCTTGCTGACGAAAACGCCCCCATATATCTTGTCGTTCAGCACTCCGGCATACAGAGTTTGAGGCTGCTTTCGATCGACCAGCAAGGTTTGTACCAGGCGCTGCGAAAAGCCTCCATTGGCGCTTGAAAATGTCTTCCCACCGTCGTCGCTCGCCAGTACACCACTGCGATCGGTCGCAAGCAGAAGTCGCTGGGCATTCGTCGGGTCGACATACACGTCATTGATGATCACGTCTGGTCCGGTCAGCCTTATCCAATCGGTGCCGGCGGTCGCCGTCTTATAAAGCCCCTCGGTCGTACCCGCGTACACCACCCTGGGATTGGTCGGATCCTGCATGAGCACGCGCGTGCGGCGCGCGGTTGACGGAATACCCTGCACCTTGTGAAACTGGCCGCCGGCTGTGTCGCTTTTATAAATGCCCGAGCAAGCGCTGGCGTAGACGACCGAAGGTGTGTGCGGGTCGATGATGATCGAGAAGACATCGGAGTCGTCGATCAGACCCTCCTTAATGCTGGACCAGTGCGCGCCGCCATCGGTGGTCTTCCAGGGCAAATGCCACGTGCCCGCATAAATCGTATTAGTATCCACTGGGTCGATAGCTACAGATTCAACTTCATGCAGCTCGCTGGAATGCGCGGGGCTAATCTGCGTCCAGTGCTGCCCACCGTCGTTGGACCGGTACACGCCGTTGGCGACCGTGCCAGCTACGTACACCTTTGGATTTGAGGGAGCCTGTGCGAGAGAACGGACGCTTTGCCCATCCAGATCCGCGACTGGCAGCCAGTTCTTGCCGGAGTCGTGACTGATATAGATACCGCCGCCTCGCTCGTCCACCTTCCAAACACCAATGACCAGGGTCTTCGGGTCGCTGGAGTCGACGAAGATGTTATCGACGATGAGGTCGTCGCCTGTTCCGAGCTTGGCAAGGCGATGCCAGCTCTTGCCGCCATCGATCGTTTCATAGACCCATGAACTAGTGGTCCCAAGGTAAAGATGCTGCGGGTTTCTCGGGTCGGGAGCAAGGGAGCGTGCGTCGCCCCCGTCGGGTCCAACGGACCCCCAGCTCTTGTTCAGCAGGTTGGCAGTTGCGGCGGAGGGCGTCTGAGCGAGCGCGGATGCCGCCGCAGCGGCAAGAACGGTTCCGGCGAGAATACGTGAGGCAGTTCTAAAGCGAGCGGCGCGAGAAAGGCTCGTGCCGAAAGTTGCCGTCTTCATAGGGGTCAGTGCCGGCGACTCGCCGGTCTCCTCATTCCTGTTATCGGCACGTAGGCCGGTTTTGTTCAGACAGAAAGAAGGGCTAACCGTAAAAACGGCCAGCCCCTCGTAGAACCGAGGCGCGCGGCGTGGCGCCCCCCCCCAGCGGTTACGGGGCGGGGTGGTGACCGATGTGGTGCATGCCCCCCGCCAGGAGCGTACGTGGCTGGGCTTTTACTGACTCATCCACAGCGGTGGTGCCTTGGATCTCGCTGTCGAAATTCGCGCCTGCCGGTACCAGGTAGTTGTCCACCTCGTTCGTACCCTTGGTTCCGGTCCGGACCGTGATGCGGGAAGCATCGATGCCCTTCTCCTTCACCAGGTAGTCCTTGGTGTTGACGGCGCGCTGAGCAGCGAGCTTCTCAGGCGTCATCGTTGCGGCTGCCTTGCGTCCGCGGCGACCCTTGCCCGTTGGCATTGCCTGGTCAGCGGCGGAGTTGCCCACCACGGTCAGGGATGCATCGGAGGAGCGCTGCATGTTAAGGGTCACGTCGTCAAGGCAGGCCTTGGCTTCGTTATCCACACGGGCTGGACGCTTGTGGTCGCGGTCGAAGGTGATGTCGCAGAGCGTCTGGACCTTCGGTGCTGGAGCCGGCGGCGCATTGACGGTGACCGAGGTCGTCGTCGTTGCGGTCTGGCCCTTGTCGTCTGCCACGTTGCAGGTTACGGTGATGGCGCCTGCCGGTGCGCCTGCTGTCGCCAGCGTCGCGGTGTTCGTCGTGCCGGAGATCTGGCCGGACGTCGCCGAGTAGCTGTAGGTCAGCGGACGGTTTTGTGGGCTGACACCCTGAGAGGTAATCGTCGAGCTATCGCCCGGGTTCACCGAGCTCGGGTTGGCCGAGCAGGAGATCGTCGGTGGCTCAAACTGCTTCACGGTAAAGTTGACATTGCAATCGGCGAACTGGCCAGGCTTCTGACCCTCGCTGACGTGCCCTGTGACCGTGTACTGGCCAGGCTGGAGGCTAGCAGTATCCACGGTGGCGGTGGAGCTGTCACCCTTGACC
>CAXTSA010000126.1:0-7940 GCA_964246755.1 uncultured Acidobacteriaceae bacterium | reverse complement strand
ATGCAGCTTTTCTTGACGGAAAAGCTGCGCAGAGTGCAGCGCCTTACCTTACACCGACTGTGGAAATGCTCTAGCCCGGGCTCAAATGCGAACTCTATCCCATGCCGTTGCCGCGACGCGAGCGCCGTCTTTCTGGTGCAAGCACGTCCACACGCTTTTACGCCGAAGGCGTCGAGGACCGCACGAAGTGCTTAAATGTGCATGATTTCGGCTTCTTTTTTCTTGCTTAGCTCGTCGAGGCGTTTGATTTCTTCGTCGGTCATTTTCTGCACTTCGTCGAGCGCGCGCTTTTCTTCGTCGGCTGAGATCTTCTTGTCCTTGCTTGCCGCCTTGATCTGCTCATTGGCATCGCGCCGGGTGTTACGGGCGCCGGTCTTGTGATCTTCAAGCACCTTGCTCAACTGCTTCACCACGTCGCGCCGGCGCTCCTCGGTCATCGGAGGAACAGGGATGCGCACGACCTTGCCGTCGTTCTGCGGGTTGAAGCCGTATTCAGAGGTGCGCAGCGCTTTTTCGATCTCGCCGATCATTTTCGCGTCGAACGGCTGCACTACCAGGGTGTTGGCGTCGGGAGCCAGCAGTTGCGCGACAGAGTTTAGCGGCGAAGGAGTGCCGTAGTAGTCGACACGCACGTTGTCGAGCATTTGCACGCTGGCACGGCCTGTACGAATTGATTGCAAATTGTTTCGAAAGTCGGCGACGGCCTTTTCGAGCCGCGTCTTGATCTGCTGGTAGGTGTCTTTGAGCGCGGGTGTGATGGCCAGGGTAGAAGGGGGCATAGGTGTCCGAGTCCTGTGTGCGGAAATCGAAAAGCGAACAGCCTCGATTGTAACCGCCGCGCGGTGTGCGCGGCGGCGCGGCGGGTCCTCAAACACCTACGGAACCGTGATTACGACTTTGCCGACCTGCTCGTTTGAGGCCAGGTACTGGTAAGCCGCCACGGTCTGATCGAGCGGAAACGTTTTAGCGATCTTGGGGTGAAAGCGCCCGTCCTCCAGCCGTTCGGTGACGTACTGTTTGCCTTTCTCGAGCGCTTCATCGCTCGCGGTGACCTCGTGCAGTGTGTAAGCCTGCATGCGCAGGCTCTTTCCCATTGCCTGCATCAGCGGGAACGGGGTGGGCTCCATGGAAAGGGCGCCGTATTCGAAGATGGTGCCGCCGGGCGCGGCCGCCTCGGCGAGCTTTTCGACAAACGAGCCCGCTACGGGGTCGAAAATCAGCCTCGCCAGCTTGCCACCCGTTATCTCCTGAACGCGTGCCCCGAGGTCCTCTTCCGCAGTCGCGATGACGTGGTCGGCGCCTGCAGCCAGAAGAGCATCCCGCTTGCTGCTGCCGCGCGTGGTCGCGATCGCGACGCCGCCCTCGGCCTTGACGATCTGGATCGCGGCCAGTCCAACACTGCTCGAGGCCGCGGTGATGAGCACGAAGTCACCCTGGCCGACCTTGCCATGCATCACCAGCGCGCCATAGGCGGTCATGTACTGCATCCATACCGCCGCGCCCTCCGCGGACGAGAGCTTGGCAGGAACAGCGGCGAGCATACGCGCCGGCACGATCGCCTCTTCGCCCAGGACGCCGTTCTTGTTCATGGAGTAGCCCGGGACCGTCCCAAAGCGTTTGCCTACCAGGCTCGGATCCCCGCCGGGTCCCACGGCCTCGACCACGCCCACCGCTTCGTAGCCGATACGCGAGGGCAGCTTCGGCTGCTCGAAGTAGTGGCCGCCGATGTACATCAGCTCCGCGCGGTTCAGGCCCACCGCCTCCACGCGCATCTTCGCCTCGCCCTCGCCGGGCGCGCGGGTGGCCGCATCCTTGATCTCGAGATCTTCCGGGCCGCCGATTTTGTTGAGAAACACTGTCTTTGCCATCGTCCCCTCCGCTTGCTTGGATGAACTTTGAACAGCCAAGGTGCCGGTTCAGAAAACTATGTGAGCTAGGGACTGAACAAAAACGAGTCACCTGCCGATAGCAAGGCAACCAGTATGCGGGCACGAAGGTGGAACTCCTCCAACTCGTTAGGCTTTGGCGCGATCGTCGCGCTCGCGCTCCTGCATGTCGCGGTGCTCGCCTTACTTCGCTCCTCCGATCTGGCGTCGAACTGCATCCAGCTTGCTTCGGCATTTCTCGCTTTCGGACTCTGCCTGAACCGGGCTCGCCGGTGTCGCGATGCTTTCTTCCGCTACATGTGGCTCCAGCTCGGGATGGCGTTCGCGATCTGGTGTACCGCGCAGTGTTTCTTCCTGTTCTTTCTGGTCAGGATGCATCGAATGCCTCACTTTCCGTCCGTAGCAGATGTTCTCTGGCTGCTGTTTGCCTTTCCCATTCTTATGGTCACGGTTACCCGCAAAACCGGGGCGAAGTGGGAATGGGTGAACTGGCTCGACTCGGCGCAAGCGGGCCTTTTCTTCTTCGTTCTGGATGCGCTGGTGTTCTCGCACTCCCACCTGCTTTCTAGTGCAATGGCGAATGACGTGCAGGCGATCGCACTGGTCATGGCCGGCGCCCTCCGTTATTCCACCGCATCCCAGCGCGCGGAGCGTACTTTTTTCCGAAACGTAGCCATCTACCTCGTGGCATCCGGTGTTCTGACGGCTCTTCCCTTGCAGTTAGCAGTGCCGGGCGCCAACGCCCGCTGGTTGGACCTTTGCTGGAGTGCTCCATTTCTCCTCTTCTGCAGTCTGGTCCTGGCGAGCGAGCGCAGCGCTTCTCGTTCAGCAAAAGCCAAGCCGAAGCCCACACGGCTGCCGAAACACCTTCAGGGCGTGAGCGCGCTTGGGCTCGCCGTTATGTCCATTCTCGTCGGAGGAGCTCTGGAGTCGCAGCACCCCCTCGCCGGACTTGCGGTGCTTGCCGTCTCATTTGTTCTTTTCGCAGTTCGTACCAGCGCTCGGGAGTTGCAGCTCCATGCCGCGCACGATATCTTGCAGCACTCCACTCTCCACGATGCGCTTACCGGGCTGGCGAACAGGACCCTGTTGCGACGCGAGCTCGCCGAGCGCCTCAAAGCGGATTCCGCACCCGAGTCGAGCGTGGCCCTTCTGTTTATCGATCTGGACCGCTTCAAGACCATTAACGACGGCCTTGGCCCTGCTTTTGGCGATCAACTCCTAATTGCCGTAGCTGGAGTCCTCGGTTCCGTTGTGCGCCCGGGTGACCTGCTTGCCCGTCTAGGCGGCGATGAGTTCGTTCTGCTCGCCGCCGGCGTCGATCGAGCGCAGGCGCAAGCTCTCGCCAGCTCGCTCGTGGCGCGCCTGCGACAGCCGATCCACCTGCAGGAGCGTGTGCTCCACATGACGGCAAGCGTGGGGGTCGTACTGGGGGAGCGGGGAGCGGAACCGGACACGCTGCTGCGAGATGCGGATTGTGCCATGTATGTCGCGAAACATCGCGGCAAGAATCAGGTCCGGGTTTTCGAGGTCTCCATGGGAGACAAAGCCAACGATGAACTATGGCTGGAAACCGATCTACGCGACGCAATCGACTCCGGTGCGATTTCCGCTTTTTACCAGCCCATCTACTCGCTTTCGAAGCAGGCCGTAGTGGGCTTCGAGGCGCTCGCCCGGTGGCAGCACCCTACCCGCGGTATGATCTCGCCTGCTGCCTTTATCCCCGTGGCGGAGGACACTGGCCTGATTCTCATGCTGGGCCAGCAGGTGCTCGGGGAGGCCTGCCGGCAGATAGCGCAATGGAATGCGCTGTATCACCGCGACTTTACGGTTAGCGTAAATGTGTCGGCTCGCCAGTTCGCCGATGAAGGCCTGCTGGAGGCAATCCGGGGAGTTCTGGACGAGAGCGCGCTCCCACCCAATCGCCTGAAGCTGGAGATCACGGAATCCGTCCTGCTGAGCGGCGTGCAATCGGTGGAAGAGGTCTTGAATCGCGCGCGAGCCATGGGGATCGAGATTTCCTTGGACGATTTCGGCACCGGGTACTCTTCCCTTTCATACCTGCTGCGTTTCCCCTTCGATGTGATCAAGATTGACCGCAGCTTCGTTCAGTCGCTCGATCACGACAGCCAGCGAGCTTACTTGACCGGCACGATTGTGCAGCTGGCTAACAATCTCGGCAAGAAAGTGATTGCTGAAGGGGTGGAAACCACGGGAGAAAGGGAGTGCCTTCAGGCGATGGATTGCGATCTGCTGCAAGGCTATCTCTACTCGAAACCTTTGCCGGCTGCCGCCGTGGAACAGCTACTCTCCCAGCATCGGAATGTTGCTTCCAGCGGTGGAGACCATGTCTGGCCTATCTGGGCTTTTCCGAAGTCTGCACCCGTGCCGGGTGAGAGCGCAGGCATCACTCGGCCCCCACTCTGGGATCCTCCAGTCCAGCCCGCTTATATGTCGCCCAACTAAAGGATTTTCATCGTTGGGTGGAAGGCGAGGGAACAAATCTGGAAGCGGCTCTTCCGTTAAAAAAGCCGTACCTCCCCAGTGCTTGGCAGATCACGGTAACTGTGAACATGCGACTAGGTGGGAAGCAGACCCGCCGAATTTTCCGCGCCTTGGGCGGAGCCGGCCTGCTCGTGCGCATGATAACTGGAGCGCACCAAGGGGCCGCTTTCCACATGGCGAAAGCCCATCGCGAGCGCCTCGTCCTTCATATAGGCGAACTCCTCGGGCGTGTAATACCGGGCCATGGGCAGGTGGTCGCGAGAGGGACGCAGGTACTGGCCGATGGTCAGCACGTTGACGCCGACGGAGGCGAGATCGCGATAGACGGCGAGTAGCTCATGCATCTCCTCGCCCAGGCCGACCATCACGCCGGACTTCGTGACCGTGGCGGGCGAGAGCTCTTTCGCGAACTCAAGTAGTCGGAGGGTGCGCTCATAGCGTGCGCCCGAGCGGACCGCCCGGTACAGCCGCGGAACGGACTCGGTGTTGTGGTTCAGGATCTCCGGGCGCGCATCCACGACGGTCCGGATCGCCTGCTCGTTGCCCTGAAAGTCGGGGATGAGCACCTCAACCTGGCAGCCCTGAGCCTTCTCTCGAATGCGTTGGATGACTTCGGCAAACATGCGCGCGCCGCCCAGTACATCGTCATCGCGGTTGACGCTGGTGATGACAGCGAACCGGAGACCAAGCTGTGCAACTGCCTCGGCCACCCGACGCGGCTCGTCGAGGTCGATCGGCTCCGGGCGGCCCTTGGGCACGGCGCAGAAGCCGCAGCGCCGGGTGCACAGGTTGCCGAGCATCATGAAGGTCGCGGTGCGATGCGACCAGCACTCGCCGATGTTGGGACAGTGGGCCGACTCGCAGACCGTATGCAGATTGAGCGAGCGCGCCAGTTTTTTGAGGTCGTGGTAGTTCTCACCCGAGGGGGCGCGCGCTTTCAGCCACTCCGGCTTGGGCGCGGGCTTGCGCGGAGCGAGGTCGATCTGAACCAGGCCGGGAGCTGCGCTGGAAGTTGGGGCAAGAGTCGCCATCGCCTTCCAGTGTAATCGGTTCTACGAGTAGCCCTCCAGCTACCTTCCCGGCACGGGCGGCGCGAGTAAACCGCTGCTCGTTTGACGCGCTCGCGCTGGCTCTGGGAGACTTACCCGTATGCGATACGCCGGGAAAGTCGAGTACGCCCAGAGCCGCAGGATACGCGAGCGAAATACGCGGCTCTACCGTCTGGCTCACTGGCCGATATGGATCGGAGTGTTTTTCCTGGCGCCGGGACCGCTGACCTTTACGCTCTTCGCGGATGGTTTCCGGCGGGGCAATCTCCTGTGGCTGCAAGCTGTACTGGCCGGCACCGGAATCGCCGGTCTGCGCGGCCAGCTGCCCGGCGTGGAGCCTCGGCCGTATATCCTGCGCTTCGATGAAGACAGGCCAAACCCGCTCTACCGGCGGGTGTGCTACACGTTCGCGTGGAACGCCGCGCTGAGTTTCGCTTTGCTGAACCTGAGTGGATTGCTGATCGCTGCCGCCACTGGACGGTGGCGCATGAAGCAGATCTACAGATATGGATACGCTCCGCTCTGCGCGGCGATTCTGCTGCTGGGCGCCGCCGGCGCACTGCCGCGTGTGGGCACCTCGACCAGGCACGAGGGCACGGAAAGGCGGTACTTCTACGGTTCTGTCTGGGCCGTAACTGTTGCGCAAACGCTGCTGCTGGCGCTTTGGAAAACGCAGCGGCAGACCCGCAGGTCGACCCTTGTCAAGCTGGGGATCTTCGCCGGTTCGCTGCTGCTGATGGGCCTCGCCGCAAATCGTGGAACCCTGCCGCGAACGCGGCCCATCCTTCCCGGCGATCTGATGGTAGCGGACTAGGCATTTTTCTTGCATATGTAGACCACCAAAGAATGGTCGGTGTGGCTTTTCGTCATAAAAAGCCACATGCCACAGTTTCTCTCGCCAGGCACGACCCAGGAGAAATGCTCCCAGCTGTTGTCCGACCGTGGATGGCGTGGAAAGCTGCGGCACCTGCGCCGGAACAGGTTGCGGCGCTATGCTGAAGCTATGGATTGCATTTTTTGCAAGATCGCCTCGGGCGCGCTTTCTGTCCCGGCGCTGTATCAGGATGAACAAGTGATCGCGTTTCGCGATATCGCGCCGCAGGCGCCGGTGCACTTCCTCGTGATTCCGCGTGAGCACCTCCAGTCGCTCGCGCATACCGCGCGGGAGCATACTGCGTTGCTGGGCCACTTGCTGGCTGTCGCGGCGGAGCTGGCCGCGAGTGAAGGGCTGGCGGAGGGTTTCAGGACAGTGATCAACTCGGGCGAGCATGGGGGGCAGACGGTCGAGCACCTGCATGTGCATGTGCTGGGCGGACGGGCGATGAAGTGGCCCCCGGGATAGGGAAGGCAACAGGAAGCAAAAGCAAGAGGTGGCAACAGGAAAAGCTAACAAGCAATAGAAAGCAAGCAAAAGCGCCTGCGCGGCCGGCGGTCGCTGCGCGATAAGTGCTGCCACCTCGCGCTCGGTTCCCTCTCGCTTCGGTTTACATACCTGATGTCTGCAAACAGAAAGCCCGGCGTGTGCCGGGCTTTTTGCCTTTCTATGTAGCTATGACGAAGGCGTTACGCCTCGATCATCTCTTCTTCCTCGGCTAGCCCATGCCTGCGCAGCAGGTTTGGCAGGTTCTGCGAAAAGGCCGAGCGCGGCATTACCGAGTCGCACCCTGCCTCGATCGCCTTTAACTTCAGGTCGCCCTGCACGTGCTGCAGGAAGCCGATGATGGAGGTTCCGCGCTTGAGTTTGCTCTTGAGCTTCGGAATGGCCGTGAGCGGTTTGCCGTTGTTCAGGTCGAACACGATCAGGGAAGGCCGATCCCCTTCCGCGGCATCGGTGATCGCGGTGAGGGTTTCTTTTTCGGCTTTGGCGAACTGCACCTTGACGCCGAGTTTGCGGGCTGTTTCCTGCATCTTCGCGACGACAAACAGATCCTCGATAAAGCAGACGATACGTGGGGGGCCATCCTCACGGGTGACGGCGAACGACTCGGCATATGTCGCATCGTTGCGACCGTTCACATTGCCGTTCGCATTGCCGTTCGCGTTGCGATAGTCGAGCGTGGAGGGCGAACCGTCGGCGACGTTTCCGTTCACCATGCGATAAGAGTGATCCATGGGTCCGACAAAGCTGGTCGGACCGCGGCGGCCAAACTTGCCTTTTGCCCGCCCGCTCGTGTTCCCAAAGTGCTCGCCGCTGCCGAATCCGCCGCGCGCGCCTTCGCGGTTGCCATCCGGCCCCTCGCTCGCACGGCTTTTCCAACCGCCGCCGCCACTGTTCTGCCGGCCACTGCGGTTCCGGCTTCCGCCGGCGCTATTGCCTGGCTGAGGGTTCGCGGGGGGTGCTCCGCCGGGGTTGCTGCCGGGCCGCTTGCGGCCGTTCTTGCGCTTGCCGCCGCCATGATTGTTGTTGTGAAGCTGCCCCGAAGCCTGCCCTGAAGCGTGGTTCGAAGCGTGGTTCGAAACCTGGGCCGAAGGGGCCGTCACGGGAGGCGCAGGCTGGACG
>CAXTSA010000125.1:0-8002 GCA_964246755.1 uncultured Acidobacteriaceae bacterium | reverse complement strand
TAGAGCATGCGCCCGGGGTAGTCGCGTCTTTCGTTCGCGGCGCGCCTTAAACCTCGAACGGAGACGCCCCGTCGGCCTCCAGCCACTCGTACGTTTGACTCGCAGGCTTGCCGGTGCTCTCCCAAACGTTTGGCGTGTTTGTGTGGAGCCAGTCCGCCGGAGCCGCCCGCGGGCCCGCGCTGACTGTTCTCGCGAAAGCCTCGCGGATCGCGCTTTTCTGCTCTGGTCCCAGGTTCCCGCGCTCGGGAGAGATGACCAGGGCAACCCCGCTGCGGGCGACAACGTCCAGCCATTGCCGGGTCAGCTGCCAGGGAATTTGCGCCGTCAGGGGGATGCAATCCGGATCGGCGCAAAAGAGTGTTTCATGCTGAGGCAGCCTGAATGCGAGCGTATTCACACCCATGCGTCGCGTGCGTTCCCACGCCTTCCCGCTCACATCGTCGCCGGTGCGCTGCCCTTCAAAGATGCCGGCGCCCAGGTGGCCTACCGTGTTGCAGCCGATCACGACGGCGTCGCCGGCCTCCTTGCGGATGGACACGTAGAAGTCCCGGATGATTTCGGCATTGGTGCGGCTGCGGTCCTCGAAGCTCCACCCGGGCAAGGTCGGCGAGGCGCCCATGGCAGAGCCCCACTGCCCCAGCAGGTCATAGGTGGAGAAGTCGTGCTTGATGAGCTCGAAGCCCCACTGCCTGACTTGGCGTACCGTTTGGAGTGCCTTCTCAAGCGCCTCCGGCTTGGTTGGGTCGTAGGAGAAATTTGTCGCTCGCTCGCTTTCACGCGGGAAGCGTTTGCCCGGCAGCAGCAGGTTTCTGTTCTCGTCTTTGCCGGCCCGCAGCGGGCGAATCCAAATGCCGGGACGGACTGCTCGCTTGCGGATCGAGGCTGCGAGACCGGCCATGTCGGGAAACTTCGCGGTGTTCGCCCAGCCTTCGTCGGCTACGGTGAACGGGCGGGGTCCTCCGCTCGGGGCGAGCTCCGCGACGAGGTCCGCGTTGCCGAGGATAGCCTCGGCGGAGCTGTTTCCGTAGGCGTAGTACCAGTCATTGCTGCCGTAGATGGGCCCGGGCGAGGGTCGGGGTTGGGGGCACATCTGCCGGCACAGGGCGCGCGCGGCGGACATGGGGCTTTCGCCTGCCACACCCTCGCGGCTGACGACCGTCGCCATGGCGAGCCGGCGGCTCCCAAGCGAAACGCCACTGCCCCCGTTGCGAACATCGAGCCACAGCGACACGCCCTCGCGGTCGATTTGCCAGAAGGCCAGCGCCGAGGCTCCGGTCATGACGCCGTAGCCGTGCGTCCGGTCGCCATCCGAGGTGAGGAAGTACCAGGGCAGCGGTCGCTCGGGGATCACTTCGCGCCAGCCCAGGTCGCCGTAGCTGCGCTCCCATGCATCGCCGAGCACGCGCAGTTGCTCGGCAGGCAGAGGTATTTGCCAACGCAGGCGGACGCGCTCTACGCGGCTCGCAGGCGCTTCGAGGCTCAAGGACAAGCTGGTCGCTGCCCGGGAAAGCAGGACCGTGCAGCCGCCGCCGTGCCAACTCTCGCCTGTGCGCTGGAGGCGCTGGTCTCCTGCGCCTTCAAGAAAAACAGAGATGCTGGAGGGGGATTCGAGAAGATGAGCAAAGCTGCCGGCTCGCGTCCGCGACGCACTCTGGCTCGCACCGGAGCCGCTCTGCGATGCCGATGCAAAAGGCGCAGCGACGGTGGCGCCGGTGAGGAGCGCGGCGCCGCGCAAGCCGCCCAGCAGCAGGGAGCGGCGCATTTGGCTGGTAGGCGGATTCCTCTGACTCACTGGGTTCCGCGCAGGGCTTCAGGCTCTTCCGGCCGGGTGCCGGCCGGCAGAGTCTGACGCGGGAGTGCAGCCCCCTCCCAGAGAACGATCGGCTGGGAGGCGTCGCTGGCTTGGATGCGCAATCGATGCGTACCTGCAAGCAGCCCGGCGCTGATCACGACGAGCCGCAGACGCGGGCCCGCGGCGTGGGAGCGGCCACTGGCGGCAGGTCGTCGAGCGTGACCTTTGCAGCGTTCCTGGTGAGTACGGTGAAGGTGTATCCTCCGTCGGCCGGAACGGTGAGGTTGCGCTCGACCACGCCTGAATTGGTCGGCAGAGCAGGGGTTGAAACAGGTGCGAGAGGGTGCTCCGAGAGCACGACGGATGCGCTCTTCCATGCTTGGTGGAGGGCTTCATTGGAGGACTGATTTGAGCCTTGACCGGGGGCCTGCGTGGCGCCGGCGTCAATCACGTGCAGCAGCACACGGAAGCGTCCTGAGCCGTCGAGCAGAGTGCCTTGCGCATCAGGATAGGCATGCCGCACCGAGCGCCCCTGTGCCCGCGTGCCATCGCCAAAGAGCCACTCGAAGGTTCGCCCCGGCGCATCGGGGGCGTTCGCGGTAAATGTAATGGCCTGCCGCGGCCGGAGCAGGCCTGCGGAGTAGCCGAAGCCGGCGTCGATCGCGGCGGGCGTCACCGCGGGAGCAGCGGCTCCTTCAAGCATCTCCGTCGGGCGATCTTCGGTCCCCGCCGCGTCCTGTATGTTGACGTCTCGTATATCGCCCTTCAGCGTGGAAGGCACCATGCCGGGCCCATCCATCGCCCAGAGGCCAGAGAAACTCACATCGCGCACGCGTGGCTGCGGGTAGCGGATCTGGAAAAGCGAGTACCAGTCCTCCAAGCGAATGTCCTGGAAGCGGTAATCGGTGTGCGTTCCAATGCCGTCCGGGTCAGCCCACAACTCGAAAAAAGCGAAGGGCACTTTGCAGTCGCCGTAGCCGGTATGGAGTACGTCCATATTCCGCATCACGAAATGCGCGGTGGAGAAGATCTTCTGCGGCCAGCCCACGCGAACCGTGTTGGAGATACTGGTCGAAACGACGGAGTTCTCGATGGAGATGTTCGTGACATCGTGGCCCGGGGTCTTGAAGGCCTGCTCGGAGTAGCCTTCCCAGTTGCCCTGGAGCGCGAACACGTCGTCGGACGCGCGAAAGAAGCTGTCGCGAACCGTCGTATCGCCGCCGCCGAGCCAGTCCATGCCGTCCTGGTTCGCGTCGCTCTTGGTGCCCGCGACCGCCTTGACGTTGTAGAAGCCGATGTGGTGCGAGTCCTTCATCTGGATCTGCCAGGTGCGGCTGCGCACCACAGTCGTGATGCCGTCGATTTCGATGTTCTGCGCGTTGTCCATCACGATCGCGTGCCAGTTTGGCTTGTGGATCCAGCTGTCGTCGTCGGCTGGGTTCTGCGGCCCCTCGTAGACGATCATGCCGCGGCCCAGCACGTGCACGTCATGCACCTGCCAGATGTTGAGGCTGCCGAAGACGACCGCGCCCCCGGCAAGGTAAATCGTATCCCCGGAGTGCGCATCGATCGTTTCGCGATGCACCCCAGGCCCGTAGTAGCGCACTCCGGGCGTGTCCGGGCCGATGCGCGAGGTCTCCGGCGGGTTCGCGAAGAGGAAGAGCATGTCAGCCTCGGCGAAGTGGTCGCCGGGTCGACTGATCGAAAGCTTCTCCGGCCCCGCGAGCGAGAAGGAGATGGTCGCCCCATGGCGCACGGGCCGGATGCCGAGCCGCATAGGCTGCACTTCCACGCCGCGATCCCAGAAGTGCGGGTCGTCCGAGGTGACGGACACGCGCAGTGGACCGGAATCTCTGGAATCGGTGTCGAAGTTGAGCAGGTAGTAGTCGCTTGCCGCGTGTACGACCGGTGTTTTGCGCCCGTCGATCGTGACGGTGTAGTGGCTGGACCGGACCTCCTGCGGGATGGGATAGAGCGTGACTGCGGAGGCTGGGAGGGCGCACAGCGCCAGCAGGGCGAGCATGCGGAGGGGAACTTGTGTGCAGCGCGGCAGAAGGCAAAACCGGAAATCAGACATGGGTTCAGTATCCCAGAAGCCGTGCGGAGCGTGAGCCGGTGAGAGGCGAGCCAAGTGCGGACCCGGCCTGCGCCGCCTGTGGCGAGTCCCATTTCATTACGAACGTCATGAGAGGTTACCAAGTTTGCGGCGCGTCCGGTGTTTCTGCCTGCTAGTATCCGCGGTGGGATAGCCCGCGAGACAAAGCTATCCCCTGGTTACGAATACACTTTGTGGTCGCTCTGGAGCTGAACTTATGCAGGTGGTTATGTCGCAGCGCTTTCGTGACGTTATGTCTCATTTTTCTAACACCTTGTATAAGTTGGGCGGAGCGGCAGCGCTTTCGAGCTGCCTCGTCGCCATGGCCGGTGCGCAAACCGCCCATCTCTCCGGGGCACAAAGCGTTGTGGTGGCGTCGTCCGACAGCGCTCTGCAAGGGGAGGTGCCGGCTTCGGTCGCTGTGTACCAAGGCAATGTGTTCGTACTTGCGAATGGTGGTGGAGCCTCCAATGGGCTACTGCTGAAAGAGACATTCGCCGGCGGCAATTACAGCGAGAGTGCGATTACGACAGGTGTCGGCCTGAACCCTGAATCCTTAGCTATCGACACAAATGGCAATATCTACATCGCGGACTCCAGTAACAATCGTGTATTGAAAGAAGCACCCTCAGACAACGGCTATAGCGAAACTACAGTCAAGTCTGACCTTAACCATCCGGGCGGCGTCGCTGTCGATGGGACTGGCAACGTTTACATCGCAGACACTGGAAGCGGCAGCGTTCTGAAGGAAGCGCCGGGACCTGAGGGCTACATTTCAAGTACAGTCGTGAGTGGGCTGGTTCCGACTGGGGTAGCAGTAGACGGAGCGGGCAACGTTTACGTCGGAGATTCGGGCCACGGTCAAGTGTTGGAGGAGACACCTTCAGGCAGTAGCTACGTCGAGAACACGATAGTGTCCGGCGCACGATTCAGTGACGTGCGTCAGATCGCGGTCGATAGCGGCGGGAGTCTTTACATCGCCAACGGTGGGGGGAGTGGCATTGCCAAAGAGACACTGCTGGGCTGCGCTTTCGTCGAAAGCGTGGTCGGCAGCGGCCTGTCTGGTCCAAGTGGAGTCGCGGTGGATGCGAGTGGGAATGTCTTCATCGCCGACTCGGGCCATGGCCGGGTTTTGAGAGTAGCGCCTGGCGGCGGGGATTTCGGGCCTGTCATGGTAAACAGCCAGAGCGCTGCCATGACGTTGAACTTCGCCGTCGATACAGCAGGAACTCTGGGCAGCATCCAGGTGGTCGCCGGAGGGAATGCCAATCTCGACTATTCGAGCGCGGGTACCGGAACCTGTACTGCTGCCCAATCCTACAATGCAGGCGATACTTGCAGCGTTGACTTGAACTTCACGCCGAAGTTTGCTGGCGCCCGGTATGGGGCGGTGATTCTACAAAACAGCTCAGGACACGCGATCGCCACCGGCTATGTGCAAGGTACCGGATCGGGGCCGCAAATCGGGTTTCTCCCAGGCGCGCAGAGCGTCGTGAGGAGCAGCCCTTCCAATCTGGCTGGTGTGGCGGTGGATGGAAGCGGCAACATCTACGTGGCCGAGCCCGAAGACAACTATGTCGTGAAAGAGACGTTATCGAGCGATAACAATTATGCGGAGAGCATTGTTCCGACGACGCTATTAAGCTCCCCAGCCGACGTGGCAGTAGACGGGGCGGGAAACGTCTACATTGTGGATACAAATAACCAGAGAGTGCTCAAGGAGACGCCGTCCGGCAATTCCTATGTCGAGACCCAGATTGCAACTGCCAACCGCTTGAACAATCCTACAGGGATTGCCGTAGATGGCAGCGGAAACATCTACATCACGGACCTCGGCTCCCCTAATCGTGTTGTGAAAGAGAGTGTATCAGCGGGAAGCTACGCCGAAAGTACTGTAGTTACCGGACCATTCACAGGCGCGGGTCTTGCAGTTGATTCCATCGGAAACGTCTACATTGCCGAGGTGCAAGCTTCCGGTGGTGTAGTAGTAAAGGAAACCCCGTCGGGAAGCACATATACCGAGAGCCAAGTCGCCACTGATCTGCTGTTACCTACTGGGATCGCGGTAGATAAAGCTGGAAACGTCTATGTGACAGATGGAGGCGCCGACAAGGTATACATGGAAACCCTTACCGGAAGCGGCTACACGCAGACGACGGTAAGCAATCCCTTTTCTACCGTAGCCGGAGTCACCGTGGATGGACTTGGAAATGTGTATCTAAGTGGTTCCGACCGCACTGGTGGACTTCTGATAAAGAAAGATATCGCGGACGCGCCGAGCCTAGTTTTCGCAAAAACAAAGGTAGGGGCGACGAGCACCGCGCAACTGGTGACAGTGGAGAACCTCGGCAATATGCCGCTAACGTTCACGGCACCGGCTTCCGGGGACGCTCCATTGATATCGGTAGACTTTGCCTTGGATACCACAGGGTCAGCGGCATGTCCGCTAGCTGCTCCGTCCCTATCAGCCCCGGTAACGCTGCAGGCCGGTACCTCTTGCACCTTCTCGGTCAGCTTTGCGCCGACAACGACCGGCAAGCTCGATGGCTCGCTGGTGTTGACCGACAACAACCTGAACGCATCGGCGTCAACACAGAAGATCGCTCTGAGCGGGACGGCAATCCCGGTGGACCCAACCGAGGTGAATGTAAGTGTGATGCCGACCCAGACGGCGGTGGGTCAGCCCGTGACGGTGACAGCCGAGGTCAACGATAAAGTGGCGGGATCGACGCCCACGGGCAGTGTCACCTTCACTGACACCGTAGGTGGCACGACTGCGCCGCTCAACGGCGGCGCTGCGGTGCAACTGAGCAACGGTAGTGCGAGCCTCACGCTGATCCCGACCAGTCTTGGCACGCATACCATTACCGCGAATTATCTCGGGGTGGTCGGCGATTTCGCGGCTAGCACGGATAGCACAACCCTGCTGGTAACGCCGCTGCTGCCGAAGCTGACGTTCGCCCCTATTGCAAGCCAGGTCTTCGGCGAACCACCGTTCGCGGTGAGCGCGACTTCGGCATCGAGCGGGCTTGTCACCTATGCCGTTGTGAGTGGTCCAGCAACTCTTGCGGGGAACATGGTCACGCTTACCGGAACCGGCACCGTGGTGCTCAAGGCAAGCCAGGCGGCCAGCGGCAACTACGCGGCTGCTACGGCGACCATTACCTTCGGATCGGTTTCTCCGACGGTTCCAACGCTCAGCTTTGCGCCGATCGCGGACCAAACCTTCGGAGTGGCGCCATTCGCTGTGAGTGCAACGTCTGCTTCCCCCGGAGCCGTTACCTACGCAGTAGGCAGCGGTCCGGCGACGATCTCCGGAAACATGGTTACCCTTACCGGTGCCGGCACCGTAACGCTGAACGCGAGCCAGGCAGCCAGCGGCATCTATGCTGCTGCAACAGCCACAACAAAGTTCGCGGTGACCGCGCCGCCTCCAGCATCAGCGCCTTTCTCCTTGACCCTTGGAACCGGCACAGGAGCCTCTGGGGCAAGCGCTTCCGTGTCACCGGGCGGGGCAGCGACTTTCAATCTCATGCTGGCTCCAGGGACCGCGAGTGTCTTTGCCGACGCGCTCACACTTTCGGCAACAGGCCTACCTTCGGGCGCAACCGCGAGCTTTTCCCCGGCGACGATCGCGGCTGGGAGCAGTGCTACCCCGGTCTTGCTTAAGATTCAGACCAGTGCCCAAACGGCGCGCAACGAAATGCCCTTCCAGGTTGTCACTTTCGCTCCGGTCGCGCTGGGATTGACCTTGCTGCCATTGCTCGGGATCCGTTCGGCGCGCAAACGTCTGCTCCAACACTCGCGTTTGCTGCCAGCCCTTGTCTTAGCTGCCCTGTCGCTAGCCTGCGGGATGAGCCTGATCGGCTGTGGCGGAGGCGGCGCGAAGCCGGCCGCGCAAACCTCACCGACCACCCCGACCTCACCGGCTACACCGGCTGCGCAAACCTACTCTCTGGTCGTGACGGCAAAAGACCTGGCAACCAGCGTCCAGAGCTCGGTCAACCTGACGCTTGTCGTTCAGTAAACATTTCGGTAAACCGTTGAGCAGGCCGCTCTGCCGATCGGTTTGTCCGCGAGTGGGGTGACGGCCTGGTATCCGCAAAGTGGTTGGG
>CAXTSA010000124.1:0-8022 GCA_964246755.1 uncultured Acidobacteriaceae bacterium | reverse complement strand
CGGATGCACCCACGAGCTGGGGCACTTACTCATACGGTGAAACCAGCGCAATCAATCGCAAGCTGGGTCTCGCCTTTCAGAATAACTACCTTTACACCCACGGCCGCAATACCTACAACTTCGGTTTTGAAACACGCCGCGCCTATCAGGATGACCACGAGTGCACTGCCTGCACCGGCGGTTTCGGCTTCTCGAGCCTTACGACCAGCAACGGTAATACCACTCAAGTTGCCGGGATACCGAATGAAAATAATACCGGCAACGCTTTTGCCAGCTTCCTTCTCGGTCAGGTGGACAGCACCTATCGTCAGCAGGCGCTTGAAACCAAGCTGCGCAACTTCTCGATATCGCCTTACCTTATGGACGACATCAAACTCACCCCCAGATTTACTCTCAACGCCGGCATTCGCTGGGATGTTCTGGTGCCATTCACGGCGGATCAGCCGAATAATCTTGTCTTCCTCGATGTCAACAAACCAAACTCCGGAGCCATCGGACCCAACGGCCCGCTGCTCGGCGCCGCCACTTCGCTCGGCCACGGTGCGCAGGCAGCCGGGTTCAGCCGGGCCGATATTCCGTGGAAGAACGTTGGGCCGCGCTTGGGCTTCGCCTATGCCGCAGATCCGAAAACGGTCGTCTCAGGCGGCTTCGCCATCACCTTCCTCGATGGCGGCGCGTATGAGTTCGGCACCAACAAAACCGGCATTAACTACGGCAATGTACTGGGCGGCATTACTCAGACCAACTCCAGCGGTACCTCTATCGCAAACTACGGGAATTGGGACGCTCGCCCCCTGCCTAATCCGCCGCAAACTCCCCTGACCGCCGCGTTCGGCAATGCTTCCGGCGTTGTTCACCCCTTTCAGAAGAGCGGCATTCGCCAGCCCTACTCCGAGATGTTCGATCTGGGCATCCAGCGCGAACTGCCCTGGAATCTCTTCATGGCGCTAACCTATGTGGGCAATCACGGCATTCATCTGCCTTCCGCGCTCAACAATACGAACCAGCTCGATCCACGTTTTCTGTCGCTGGGCCAATCGCTGCTCCAGTCTTGGAACTCTGCGGCCGGCCAAGCAGCGCTTCAGAGCGCGGGCGTTCCTAATATCGGCGGTCTATACCAGCCTTATGCTACCTTCCAGACGGACTACCCCAGCCAGACTGTTCAGCAGGCGCTGCTTGAGTTTCCGCAGTTCCTGAGCACCGCAAGCGGAAACACTCTCAATGACTTCGAAACCGATGGCGTCTCCATTTACAACGCTCTGCAGGCGCAGCTACAAAAGCGGTTTACCGATGGCCTGAGTTTCCTGCTCTCGTACACTTACTCGCGCACCATGGCGAACTCCGATCATGGCTTTACCATCAATACACCGCAAGCGCTGAACAAGTTCAACCAGCATGCGGAGTGGGCCGTGTCTTCCGCCGATCAGCCACACGTCCTCGTTCTGAGTGGCGTATACGAGTTGCCAATCGGCGCGGGAAAGCAGTTCCTGTCCGGCGGCAACAGCTTCCTGAGCAAGGAAGTGATCGGCGGCTGGCAGGCAAGCGGTATCTTCGAGTACGAAAGCGGCACACCGTTTGGCATTAGTGCTTCGGGAGCGCCTCTCCTTACTGGCGGCAACCGGGCCAATGTGGTGCCTGGCGCTCCCATACACCTCAACTACAAGAACTACTATTCGAACCAGCCGGTTTACAACACGGCTGCTTTCACCGATCCCGGCCGCGCGGCACTCGGCGATGCAGCGCGTAACCAGAGCAATCTGCGGAATCCGTTCACGTCTACCGAGAATATAACTCTGGCGAAAAAATTCCAGTTCGGCGAAGGTGTACAGGCGGAACTCCGTATGGAGTACTTCAACATCCTGAACCGTATGCAGGTCTGCGGACCCACTGATTCCAATGTCAGCGATCTCCGCACGGCCTCAAACCCCACCGCCAACTTCGGCTACGTCGTCGGCCCTTGCCAAGGCAACACGCCACGTCAGGGCCAAGCCTACTTTCGGGTGAGCTTTTAGCCGATGCCTGATTCACCAATCGCTCCACCGTACAGCGAATTGGACGGATAGCTGCTCAAGGCTGGCTCAACAAAGGAGCATTCGCGGTGCCTGCGTCCTACACCTTCGGCAACGAGAACAGAAACGACCTTGTCGGCCCCACCTACGCGAATGTTGATCTGAACCTGGCGAAGACGTTTCCCATCGAAGACGTTTCCCATCAAGAACACGCTTTCAATGGAGTTCCGTTCAATCTTCTCGATCAGACAAACTACAGCAATCCGGACAGCGGTGTGCAGGATGGCACATTTTGCTCGATGAACATTTTTCAACAAGTTCCTAGAAGTCATGGGAGCAACTCCCCGCTTTGGCTTAAGGCAGCGGTCCAATAAGACAACAACGCAGACGATGTAGAGGAACTCCGGTGAAACGACGAGATCTATTGAAGAGTCTGACGGTGGCGGCAGGTGGAGCGCTTTGCTCTGGCGCGACGTGGAGGCTGGCCGAGGCCCAAACAGCAAGCGACACCAAAACAAAGCTGGCCACCCCGATTCGCGGACTCGCGCGCAGAGGCGGCAAGCTGCTCCAACCCATCCGCATCACGCTTGAACATAGTGGCGGAAATGTCACTGTGACCACAAAACTGAATGGAGTCGAAGCCGATGGGCGCTCTATCGGTAGTGGAATCCACAGCTTCGATCTGTTCATCGAGCCGACGACCAGCACGCAGCAGTACACGGTATCTGTCAGCATCGCCGGCGTCGTGCAAACAGAGGTGATCGAGCTCAAGCCGGTTCGGAAAATGACCATCTACATTCTCCCCCACTCGCATCACGACCTTGGCTATACCGATCTGCAGGCTTCGGTCGAGGAAAAACAGATACAAAACATCACCCGCGGCATTGAGTTGGCGCGGAAAACCGCGGATTACCCAGAGGGTTCGCGTTTTATCTGGAACCTAGAGGTGCTTTGGGGCGCGGACCTTTACATGCAGCGGAGGCCGGAGAGTGACAAGGCGGCGCTGATGGAAGCGGTGCGGAAGGGATGGGTCGGGCTGAATGGTTCGTATGCAAACGAGCTGACCGGACTGTGCCGGCCGGAGGAACTACTGCAGCTCTTTCGGTACGGAACCCGTCTCGGCAAGCAGTGCGGCACGCCGGTAGACGCCGTGATGATGAGCGATGTTCCGGGGTTTTCGTGGGGGACGGTCACGGCCATGGCGCAGGCGGGTATCCGTTACTTCTCGGCGGCTCCGAACTTCTTCGATCGCATCGGCACGTTCATGGTCGCCTGGCAGGACAAGCCTTTCTGGTGGGTGTCCCGCTCAGGCAAAGAGAAGGTTCTTTTCTGGGTTCCGTGGACCGGCTATGCCATGTCGAGTGTCATGAAGATAGGCCCGGACTGGGTGGACAAGTACCAGGATCGCATGGACACGGTGAACTTTCCTTACGACATCTCCTACATTCGCTGGAACGGACATGGCGACAATGCGGAGCCGGATCCCGAAATCAGCGAGTTCGCCAAAGAGTGGAACGAAAGTTACGAATGGCCGAAATTCGCGATCGCCTCGACAAGCACAGCATTCTCCGCCTTTGAGAAGCGATACGGCAGTCAACTGCCGCAGTACCGCGGCGACCTTACTCCCTACTGGGAAGACGGCGCAGGCTCATCGGCGCTTGAGACCGGTCTCAGCCGCAATGCCGCCGACCGCATCGCGCAAGCCACCGCCCTCGCGGCAGTCCTCGGACCTGCTGCGTACACCCCATCGGCCTACGACGACGCGTGGAAGGATGTGCTCCTTTATTCCGAACATACATGGGGCGCGTGGTGCAGCGTTTCCGACTCCGAGAGCGCCTTTACCAAGCAGCAGTGGGCCTTTAAACGTGCGTTTGTCGAGCACGCCGAAACAGAATCAAAACAACTGCTGAGCCGTTCGTTGCAGCAGCCTCCGGCCGCCGCTCCGGAAGGCGGAGCCACCGAGACCATCGAGGTTTACAATTCCACCTCGTGGAACAGAACCGAGATGGTTCTTCTTACACCGGAGCTGTCACAAGCAGGCGACCATGCCGTCGATCACCGAGGTCATTCAGTCTCGTCGCAGCGCCTCTCCACGGGAGAGCTTGCGATTCTCGCCGTGGACGTACCGGCGTTCGGCTCAGCTCGTTACACTCTCTCGGCAAAGAAAGCGCATCACGCCGGTGCAGCGGTTTCAGTGAAGAACGGCGTTCTCGAGAATGCATCGCTTCACGCGGCCATTGATCCTCGGACCGGGATTATTGTCGAATTGAACCTGCACGGAGACTCTCGCAATATCGTCGCTCATGACAATGGCGGGGGAGTCAACGAGTTCCTGTATATGTCTGGCAATGACGTCGCACATTTGGAACAAAGTGGACCGGCAACACTTACCATTGAAGATCACGGGCCGCTTGTCGCAACGGTTCGCATCGACTCTTCCGCCCCTTCCTGCAACGGGCTTCTGCGGCGCATTCGTCTGACGGCCGGACAGGATTATCTGGAAATCACCAATATCGTCGATAAGAAGCGCGCACCGCTGAATCCAAATCCGGGCAAAGGCGGCCAGGGCGACGCATTTGCGCAAAGGGGTTCGAAGGAAAGCATTCAGTTCGCCTTTCCTTTCGCGATCACGAATGGAAAAATGACGATGGACATTGCGCTTGCAGAGATGCAGCCGGAAGTCGATCAGCTTCCAGGCTCCTGTAAGAACTGGCTGCCGGTGGGACGATGGATCGACGTCTCGGCGGAGGACCACGGCGTTACCTGGGCCACGCTCGATGCGCCGCTCGTCGAGATTGGCGCCGTCACTGCCACGATGCTTGGCTCGCAGAAAAACCCTGATATCTGGCGCAAACATATCGACCCGACGCAGACATTTTACTCCTGGGTGATGAACAATCACTGGGGGACAAACTATCGCGCGTACCAGCAGGGCCCCGTCACGTTCCGCTACGCGCTGCGGCCACACCGCGCCGCGGACGCAGCCCAGGCGAGCCGTTTCGCCACCGGACTTTCTCAACCACTGCTCGCCGTTCGTTCTGGGAATCAGACGCCCTTGCAAGGGTCATTTCTGCGCGTGGAACCGGTCGAGGTTCTCGTTGAGACCCTCAAGCCGAGTGACGATGGCAAAGCATGGATCGTGAGGCTCTTTGGAGCATCCGGTGAGGCGCGCAATGCAATGCTCACCTGGTCTGCCTCCGCCCATGCCGGTAAGACATGGCAGAGCAATCTTGCCGAAGAGCAGCTCAGCTCTGTCGAGAGCACGGTACCTGTCGCCGGATGGGAACTGGTGACACTGCGTGTGGAGAGAACGTGAGGACTGCCGTGTCCGCACGAACAACGCTTTTCCTGCGCGACTTCATCGCAAGACATGTAAACACCGCAGGGAAACAGCAATGCAGGATCTGAGAACGGGAAGCATGCTTGTCGTGATTGCCGGCATCATGAACGGCAGTTTCGCATTGCCGATGAAGCGCATGCCACGTTGGGCCTGGGAGAATGTCTGGCTGGTATGGTCACTCGCAGCGCTCGTTGTCTTTCCGCTGCTCGCGGCTACGTACACTGTTCCCCATCTCTTTTCCGGGTACACGCAGGTTGACCCGGCTGCGATCCTGCGGGTAGTTCTCTTTGGGGCGGCATGGGGAGTCGCGCAGGTGCTCTTCGGGTTGAGCGTCACGGCCATCGGCATTGCGCTTACTTTCTCACTCGTGCTCGGCATCTCCGCGGCTGTCGGAACGGTCGTTCCATTCGTTCGCATTCACCCTGACCTCCTCTTATCGAAGACAGGGGCCATCGTGTTCGGAGGTGTTGCGCTCGTCGCCTGCGGCATGATCTTCTGCGCGCTGGCTGGACAGCAGCGCGAACGCGCTTTAGATCAAAGAGCCGCATGCGCAAACAGCGGTTCGTTCCGCTCGGGCCTGCTTCTGGCCGTTGTCAGTGGACTGTGCGCAAGTTTCATGAACCTTGGTGTTTCGTTCGCCGGCCCTCTACTACGGATGGCTGCTCGACATGGTGCGGCGCCCGGCTGGCAGCTCAATGCAGTCTGGCTTCCACTGCTTCTCGGCGGAGCAGTTCCTAATCTTCTCTATTGCTCCTTCCTCCTCAAAAAGCATCGAAGCGCTGAGAACTTCAGAGCGACCGCAACGACTGTGTATTGGCCTCTGTCGCTCGCGATGGGTGTTCTATGGTTCGGCGGCACTATTCTTTACGGTGTTGCCAGCTATGACCTCGGAACGCTTGGTCCTGTACTCGGGTGGCCCATCTTCATGTCCGTCATCGTTATCGCAGCCAGCTTTCTTGGGTGGGCCACTGGCGAGTGGCGCGCGGCCGGCCCGCGCCCTTTCAGACTTCAACTTGCCGGCATTGCGCTGTTAATGCTGGCTGTTTTTCTCTTCTCCCGTGCCGTTCAGTAGAGGTGCCATGTTGCACGCTATCGCTATCGATCTCGGCGGCTCGCACGCTTCGGTCGCCATCGTTTATGAGCGCTCTCTGCTCGCTGTGACAGAGATAGTCCTCAATGCCACCGAAGGGCTCGCCGCGCTGCTTCCCCGTCTTCGTAGGGCGGCTCTCGATCTCCTCGATTTCTGCGCGCTCAAGCCGAGCGACTGTCTCGGTGTCGCGATCAGTCTTCCCTGCCTTGTCGACTTTCGCGCAGCCCGCATCGTCTCGACCAACGATAAATATCCGGACGCGCCTTCGCTCGATCTGCAGGCCTGGTGCCACTCCGCTTTCAGCCTTCCTCTTGCCATCGAAAACGATGCGCGCGCTGCGCTGCTGGGCGAGCACTATGCTGGTGCGGCGCAGGGTTTCTCCGATGTTCTCATGCTGACACTCGGCACAGGCATCGGTGCTGCGATGCTGGCTAACGGCACGCCTTACCGCACGCGACAGCCGCAAGGCGGCAATCTCGGCGGCCACATTCCCGTATCGCTTCATGGACGTCCTTGCACCTGCGGTGCGATCGGCTGCATGGAGGCCGAAGCGTCGACCTGGGCGCTTCCTTCGATCCTGCGGGAATGGCCAAACGCAGCGGCGAGCAGCTTGCATGCCACGCGCGTACTCGACTTTGCGACTCTCTTCCAACACGCGCGTGAGGGGGATGCTATCGCGAAACAGATCGCCGGCCACTGCATCCACGTCTGGGCTGCCGGCACAGTCGGCTTGGTGCATGCCTACGGGCCAGAGCTTGTGATCTTCGGCGGTGGCGTGATAAAGAACGCGGAGCTTATTCTCCCCACACTGACGGAGTACGTGCATCGCCATGCGTGGACGCCGTCGGGGGCTGTTGCCGTGCTGCCCGCGGCACTCGGTAGCCATGCCTCGCTTCACGCGGCGATTCCTCTGCTTCAGGAACTTGCTGCATGCCTCGCCGCAAGCTGAAGCAGTTCATCCTGAAGCAACGGAGTTAACGGTTCAGCAAAAGGCAGAGGATGCCCGCTAAGCGCGAGTTACGGCGATACCGAGCTTTTCAAACGGCGCGATCGCCTCGTCGCTGGCCCCTGAGTCTGTTATCAACCGGTCCATCTGATTGGTCGGGCACAGCAGCCATTTGCTCACCCCGCCGAGCTTGCTCCGATCGGCGATTGCCACTTTCACCGTTGAATGATTGACCATCTTGCGCAGCAGTTCCGCTTCAGCGGAGTTCGTGCAAGTGAGCCCGTGCACCGCGTCGATTCCATCTACGCCTACA
This sequence comes from uncultured Acidobacteriaceae bacterium, assembly GCA_964246755.1. GTDB lineage: Bacteria > Acidobacteriota > Terriglobia > Terriglobales > Acidobacteriaceae > EB88. The sequence goes on along the minus strand of CAXTSA010000124.1, from coordinate 324 downwards.
AACATGATGTCGGCAAAGAGCATCTCGATCGTATGGTTCGCGATCGGCCCAATCAGCGTGAACCAGTTCCCGCGCAGGTGACCGCCTGTCACAATCACTTCAATATCTTTGCGATTGCTCAGCTCCATCGCCACGTTCACGGTATTTGTGATGATTGTGATGTCACTTAACATCTTCAGGCTGCGCACGACTTCGGTTGCCGTCGTGCCGCCGCTAAGCACAATCGTTTGCCCGGCATGCACGAATTGTGCCGCGGCCCTGGCGATGCGGCGCTTTTCCTCCGCGAAACTGTTTACCTTGTCTTGAAATGAGGCGTCGTTGCGG
>CAXTSA010000123.1:0-8059 GCA_964246755.1 uncultured Acidobacteriaceae bacterium | reverse complement strand
GGCGCAAAACGAAAGCCCAGCAGATGGCAGAGTGCGCGTAGGCGCGGCGCATCAGTACGCTTGCTTCTTCGGACACCGTATTTGTGAGGGGGCAATCTTCAGATCGCTCTCCCTCACGGCTGCGTCGGGCAGCTCGCCGCGAGCAGCCAGACTATCAGCTTCATCAAGCAATTGTTTCAGGAGAGCGACCCTTTTCCGCGACGTAGGCTTCCGCGTAGCTCGATCGGCAGCGCCAACTCCTGTTTTCCCCGAAGCTCGGTGAAGCGCGAGGGTTCCAAAAGGTAAGCATCGAAATCCTTGAATTGACGGCTGCCCGCCACCCAAATATCACCCGCGCGGAGCTTGTTTTTCAGCTCCGTCAAAGCGCAGAGTTCGTAGAAACGCCGGTCGATGCCGTCGTCTGTGATGACATACGGGCGCCAGCGGTGGCTGATCCACTCCAGTTGTGCGTTTTGAGGGACGGCGCGGGTCCTGTCCCGCTTCATCGAACGGAGCAGATCGACCACCTCCAGCAGTTGCCGAGCAGGGCTGCGCGAGACTCGAAGATGTCCAGCATGGCAGGCGTGTACCTGCGCATCTGAGGAAAGCCATTGGAAATCAGGTCCAGGAAATCCAAGTCCTCCGGCTGCGCCAGTTGTTCCGCCTCGGTAACGGTCCGCGACAAATCGACCCACGAAACGATTTTCTCGATGGCGGCGAAAGGATCGCCGCCCTGTTTTTTGGCCGTCAGAAGCGCCTGGCAGATGCGGGCGTAGAGGCGCACCTTTTCGTGGACAGCTTTGCCCCGAAGACTGGAAAGCTTCAACCCGTCTGCGGCGAGCTTTGTTGAAAATCGAGCCGACGAACCGGTCATGAAGGTCAAGGATCTCGTCGGTCAGCGTGGAACTGGTTTCGAGCAGAGCCGCGACCAGGGTTCCGTAACGGCGGGGATCGTCGAAGCGGGCGAGGTGCAAGAGGCGGTTCTGATGGATGAATTGGGCCAGGTCAGGAGCAGCCCAGGGCTGCGGGTGTGCTGTAAACGCTCGATGTGAAGTCGAGCGGCGTCGGCAGCGGTTTTCTTGCTTTGCTTGACCATGCTCACCACTTCTGTTCGCTGCTGCGGAAGCAGCTTGGGACGGCGCCCTCCGATCCGCCCCTCGCAACGTGCGGACCCAGGCCCGCCCGCGTTCGTTCTCAAAGCATCGCTCGCTCCAATTCTGCGAACGATCCGATCCTATGCATCATCATTCGGCCGACTGGCGTCGTGGTGTCGAAACGTTCGTTTGCGCAACTCCGAAAAGACACTTCCAGTCGCCCAGTCATCTCAACTTCCGCTATTGCGACTTCGCGAGATCTGCGCGACAGGGCTACATATCACAGCAGCCTTGTCATGGTGGTTGGTGGTCGCACCATACGCGGTCACCTCACCGCGCAAGCTCTTCTTGAATGCCCCGTAAGACATCCTGCGTAAATTCCCGGTGTTGTTCTCCCGGCTGCCAGCCTTTGAGAAATGCAAGCATTGGATCGACGACGTCGCTCTTGCGTCCTGAGAGCTCCTCCATAATGGCGAGCCCACAGAATGGGACATAGGCTTCGGAGTAGCCGCCCTCGTGAATCATGACAACTTTTCCGTTACATAGCCCGTCGGCGGTGTCGACCATCATCTTGGTCATTTGCCGATACGAATCACTGTGCAGCAGCATGCGAGCCAGGGGATCCACCGCGTTTGCGTCGAGTCCGCTGGCAACGATCAAAAGCTCAGGCCGGAACTCTTTCAGTTTGGGTAGAACGATTGTCTCCATGGCAGAGATGTAAGCATCATGCCCACTTCCGGGCGGCAGCGGTACATTCACGTTTGATCCGCGGGCCTTTCCCTTGCCCTTCATCTGCGAGAGGCTGTCCTCAAGTTTCTGGCCAGGAACAAGACAGAAGTGCTGGTGCATTGAAATGGTCAGAACGTTCGGATCCTCGTAAAAGATTGCTTGTGTGCCGTTGCCATGGTGAACATCCCAGTCGACGACCGCGACTCGTTCAACCTGGTGTTTTGCTTGTGCGGCTTTGATCGCAAGCGCAATATTGGCGAGCAACGCAAACGCCATGGGTCTACCCGGCAGGCAATGATGACCTGAAGGCCGACATAGTGCGTAGCCATTGGTATGGCGACCGTGCAGTACCTCAGAGACCGCCTGTATCGCCAGACCAGCGGCCATTTTGGCAATCTCATAGGTGCCAGGACTGAAGGGGGCAAGATCGCCTAGATCACCCCCGGTCTTGTCACTTAGCTGTTTGAAATCTTCGAGGTACTTTGTCGTATGCACTCGCAAGAGATCCTGCTCTGTCGCGGGCTCCACCGCCGGAAAGTCCAGATGTTCTGCCAGGGAAGAAGCTTTGAGCAGGTTCAGAAAACGTCTTTTCGAAGCGGGGGTATCGGCTCCGTAGGTACCCTCTGGCGGCTCGACCCAGCCGCCGATGGGCATAAACAGCGACTGTACCCCGGTGCTGTACCAGAACGTTCGTTCGTGGGTGTAGAAGGCTGTTTTTCTCTCCAAGCAGCTTTATCCCTTCGCATCGAAATGCAACTTCATAGCTTTGGATGCGCAAGTCCGGCGAGAGCGGAGCCTTCAGGTCTTGGCAGCCAGCCACGTCACGGCGCTCGCTCGGCTCGCACGAGACACAGTCCAGACATCGCCTTACGATACAGGTAACGACAAACGTCGTTATGGGAAGTTGGCTTGGGTTCCCGGTCCTCACAAGTGACCGGACAGGATACTTCTGCTAATGCGACTTACGAGGACTAGTCAGACGGGCGGCAGAACAGCTGCCGGTTCCCGTACGCGCCGGCCCAGCCCTGTGAGGACCAAGCCCGTAGCATATCCGCCCAAATCCTATGCCAAAGCGAGGATCGGCCCCAGCCTGATTAGGCTTTCACCAACCCAATCATCTTTCCTAAAAAGCGGTCCACCATACGCTTTGGCAACAGTCGCGGCAGCGTGTACTCCCGCAACTTGTTCGGAATTACCTCGTAGCGCAGCTTCGGCTTCCGCGCAGTCATCGCATGCCAAACCGCGTCCGCCACGCGCGATGCCGGCAAGCCCCTACGCGCTGACTCCTCCATGACCCCGGCGAACTTCTGTAACGCTGGACCGTATGGCGTGTTCGCATACTGCTCAAGTTCGCTCAGCTCGCCCTTGTTCCAAATCGGTGTCACGATCGCCCCAGGCGCGACAATGCTGACGTTTATGCCGAACAACATCAGCTCCCGCCGCAGCGACTCACTCATGCCTTCCAGCGCGTGCTTGGACGCAGAGTAGGCTCCCAGGAACGGAAATCCCGTGCTGCCCGCGACCGACGAAATCTGCGCAATGCGCCCCGGCCGACCCTCTCGCGAACGATCCACGCCCAACAGCGGCGCAAACCTCTGCTGCAATCCAACCACGGCGGTAAAGTTCACGTTCATCTGCAGTTCCAGCGTCCTCTTCGGCATGTACAGCAAAGGTCCAACCAGCGACAGACCGGCGTTGTTCACCAGGCCGTTCAACGTCCGCCCGCCCAGCGCCGCAGCTACCTGCTCCGCCGCCGCCGCGGTCGCGGCCGCATCCGTCACATCGAACTGCAGAGGTGTCACGCCCAGCTCACTCCGCAAGCGCTTGCCGTCCTCCGTCTTGCGCACAGTGCCGAAGACACGCCATCCACCCTTTGCAAACCGCTCCGCAATGGCCCACCCGATGCCGGTGGACGCGCCGGTAACCACAATGTTCCTTTCGCTCATGCCTCGCTCCTCTCATGATGTACACCATACATTTTCAAGGTGTACGGTGTACATCACAGTGGATGAGCCGGAGCACGGCCCGGATGCGAAGAAAGTAAACTGAAACATGTGCCCGCCATTGCAAAAACCGACCGGGATGCTATCCTCACGGCCGCGCTAACCCGCCTGGAGCGCGACGGCCTCTCCGCGCTCTCTTTGCGCGCCCTCGCCGCCGACGTGGGTATCGCGACCAATGCGCTGTACCACTACTTCCCCAGCCGCTCCTGCCTTGAAGACGCGCTCTCCGACCTTGCCGCGTCCCGCATGCACGCCGCGATGGAGCGCGACCTCAAACGACGTGCACGCCGGCAGGAACTCAGTCCCACAAACCGCGTCACCACGCTGGCCTCGGCCTATCTCCGATTTGCGCAACGAAATCCGCACCTCTACGCCGCGATGATCCACGGCCCCTGCAACACAGACGAGCCGCGAGCAGGCCACACCGCCCTCTGGAATCTGGTCTACCAGGCAGCCGCAGCACTGCACGGCGAAGCGGAAGCCACAGACGCAGCCGTAAGCCTTTGGGCTTTGCTGCACGGCACACTTTCGCTCCTGCAATCCGGCGCGCTCCGGATGAAACCCGAGGAGTGCATCCGCTTCGGCCTGGAGGCCTGGCTCCAAACAGCTAGCTTTGCTTAGCGCAGCGGTGCCTGGAGCTCTACCTCCGCCTGGATGCGCTTGAAGATCCTCTAGTCTCGTTAGGCGGTCTTCAGATCCGTCGTCCCCGAGTGGTCGGCAATCGGAAGCTACGCCGGATCGGTCCTGCGAAGTCGCACAGTCGTCAGGAATCCGGCGCGGGCAGCCCTCCGGACTCCCCTCGCAGCTCTCAAAGACCACGAATGCATTCACCGCTACCTATGTTTCTGCGCGGGAGAGCGGGAGTTCGGGATGGCGGAACCATTAAGCGCGGAACGCAGGCCCGCATCGAGCATTTGCAAGAGTGTGCTGAAGCTCGCATCCACATTCTGCGGTAAACCGAAGCCGCCGCCTAACTCAAGATCGATAACCCTCGCACTGAATCTCGTATGAACCGGTCGGAGTCCGCAAGCGCGACCGCGGCCTGCTATACAGCGTTCAAATCCAGTTTCGCGCGGCATCTACGACCTCCTGTTCCGCAGGAAGCTCGCCACAGCCGGCCCCACCTGTTCCGGCATCTCGGTCTGCGGACAGTGACCGGCGCCTTCTACCAGAAGCAGTTTCGCCCCAAGCCGGTCCGCGGCCTAGATACAGCCAGCCTTGGTTGGCCGGAATGTAGGTCATGTCGCCGGCCCGGACGGTGTTCACCCGGGCCCGGTGCTGACGATTCCCCGAAGCACTCACGCCCACAACCCGGCACTCCATGGTGACCCGCGCCAACTCCGCCCGCAGACGGATGTTCTCCATCCGCTCCGCGCTTAGTTCCTCGCTGCTCAGGTCCCGCAGCTGCCCACCCCGGTCAGCCTTGACTCAGTTAGCCAGCGTCTGCTCCACGATGCCAAGGGCCTTCGCCGCCACAGCTATCTTCTGCCCAGAGTCCACCATCCGAACCGCTGCCTGCTTGTACTCCAACGTATACGCCGCCGCGTCAACTTCGCCATCACAGTCTCCTCTTCGCGATTACAACAGCTCGCTACGAAAAGCGTTTTCCGGTGGCAAGCTCATCTTTTAAGATGAGTACACAAGTCGTCCAAACCTCACCCTCAGCTTAGGCCTGCGGTATAACTCGTTCGGCACGTTCTCTGAGGTTCCGGGCAGGCCCAAGGACCTCGATCCGCTCACCTATCTCAGGCGGATTCTGCGCTCCGGGCGGACCCTTTTACAACGCCAGCTATCTCTCCATACTAAAGTAACTTGCCTACGCTGCGTTCTTTTGCGAATGTAAACAGCACAGAAAGGACTCATCATGCGGCGAAGCGCCGCCGCCTTTTTTCCGCCGGCGGATAGGCTTTGCAGTTCAGGTTCGCAGGAGAAGTTTCTGTTAAGACTATAGCTTTCGCCTTGGATCCTTTGTGCTAGATTTGCAACGTTCTGCTGTCCATGATGCAACATCCGACAGGTTCGCTCTTCGGCCCGTTACACCTATAACTGCGGGCACTGCATGCCGGCGGCGTGCCCAGCGGCCGTGTGAACTACTTATTGGCGCCGCTCTGCCTGTTGACGTCACGAATGTAGCTCAGCAGCGCGGAGCTGCTGTAACCGGTGGGTGTCGTCTGGGAGGCCAAGCGCGAACGAGCCGGCCTACGCGCTCAAGAATACGCACGGTGGTCAACTCCCCCGGAGCAACAGATTCTGTATGGAAATTCCTGCTTTTCGCTGCGCGTCATTTATGGGAGCCTTTCATGAAGCTTGCGTTTTTTCGGACGTGTGGGTTTGTCCTCTTTGTCGCATTGAGTTCGGAACACACCGTCTGCGCGCAATCCTCCGCAAGCATGACGCAGACCGTTGCCCAAAGAAACACGATTGGCATGACAACGGTAACGCCATCCGGTACTGTACCCCTAAACAGCTCGGAGACCTTTTCCTACGTGCTGCATACGGCGGGTGCGCCGGCGCCGACCTCCGAAACTGTCCAGTTCTATGACGGCGCCAACGCAATTGGAACGGCGCAAACGATAGGAAGCCTTGCCGCGACCAACCTGCTTCCTTATTCCCAGGTGAACACCGCGCAAAGCTGGCAAGTAAATGGTGCCGCGCCTACGGTTACGCCAAACACTGGGAATGGACCGGACGGCAGTACCTCGACTGCAACCCAGATCGCCTTTCCGGCCACGGGTTCGACAATGGGATCCGGAGTCACCATCGGGGTTCCCGGTACCAGTTACGCCAACAAGCCCATGACTCTTAGCGTTTGGGCTCGGTCCACCTCCCCGACATCGCTCACCCTCAGCCTAGGCGACGCGCCCTACGTCGCCGCGGCCGGGTTTAACGCCTGCTATGTGACGAATGTCTGGCAGCGCTGCACGTTCACCTATACCTTCCCTTCAAACGCCGGCACCGGCGTTTCTGCGAGTTTTATTTCCGCCACGAACTCTCCTGCACAAACGGTAAGTGTTTGGGGCGCACAGGTGGAACAGGCCTCGACGGCCGGGCCATTTGTTTCAACCGTCGGGAGCGCGCGCCCAAGCGGCGGCCAAGGCGGCACGGTCTCCTTTGCTTATTCCGCGCTGCAGCCGGGCAGCCATTCGATTACCGCGGTGTATGCCGGCGATGCCAACTACGTGTCATCGACTTCAAACGCGGTAACGGTGGTCGTGAACCAGGCTACGCCCACTATCGCGCTCACGCCGAGCATCGCTTCTCCCGCTATCTACGGTCAAGCGGTGACGTTCACCGCTGCGCTTACCCCGCCTAACTCTGTCACGCAGGTGCCAACGGGCTCAGTTCAGTTCTTCGACGGTGCGACTTCGCTTGGCACCGTGAACGTTGACGGAAGTGGCAATGCTGCGCTGACACTCTCTGGGCCGACTCTGCTGAACGCCGGTTCCCACTCCATCAAGGCCGTGTACAGCGGCGATTCAACTTTCTCCACGGTCAACTCATCGGTTCTTACCTATGTCGTCAATAAAGCTTCCAGTACGCTGACAGCAACCAGCTCGCTCAACCCCTCTATCTATGGAGACTCTGTGATCTTTACCGTGCAGGTGTCTTCCGCTGGAGCGGTTCCGACGGGAACCGTGCTCGTCCAGGATGGATCAACAACTCTGGGGACGCCAGCTCTGGACGGCACGGGAAGCGCAACCATTACGGTGCCGCTTTTCACGGCCGGCACTCACACGATCCACTTCGCATACTCGGGTGATTCCAACCACAACTAACCCAACGTTCAGGCCGCTTTGCTCGAAAGACAAGGCGGCCTGAGTTTGCAAAAGGTATTGTGAGAGCGACTTTTCTTCCAAATCGTTGGGTGGTGCGCAGCACACTTGCACTCATGCTAAGCTGCTCTGCGTGCGGCGACGGAGCTGCTGCTCAGAGCGTCACTTTAGTTCAGCAGGTCAATCAAGCTCCAGCAGCGCCCATCATATGGCAGACCCCCCAAGCCATACCCTTCGGTACACCGCTTTCCGCCCTGCAACTGAACGCGACTTCGGCAACGGTCGGCACGTTCGCCTATCAGCCGGGAACCGGGGCGATCCTTCCTTCCGGTACAAACGCGTTGTCCGTCGTGCTTTCTCCACTCGATCATAATTATGCGACGGAGTCGGCTTCGGTCCCGATTGTTATTGTGCCCCCCGGCTCCACAACCTTCACCATCACCCCTTTTACCCCAGGACTGCTGCCCGAGGAGCCGTTGAG
>CAXTSA010000122.1:6699-8070 GCA_964246755.1 uncultured Acidobacteriaceae bacterium | reverse complement strand
GGGGCGTGTTTCGGGTGGGGGGGGGGGGGGGTGGGGGGGGGGTGTTTGTCGTAGGGGGGCCCCCCCCCCCGCTCGACGTGGGCCGGACGCCGGTGCGGACCCTGGGGACTCCGCAACTGGCGCGCTTTGGGGTACGCGTGACGCTCAATCCTCTGCGTTGAGTCCCCACACCTAGAAGCGCTGGAAGTTGACCTCGATGTGAATCCTGACGCGCACAGGTTTGCCGTCCAGGGTGGCGGGCTTGAAGCGATACTGCCCGACGGACTGGATGGCCTGCTCGTCAAAATCCTTTCTCAACGATCTGGTAATCGTGATCTGCTCCGGCCTGCCGGCCGTGTCGATGACGGTACTCAATACGCAGACGCCCGTCAGCTTGCCGGCGGACTTGGGAAGGTCAGGATCGACCGAAAAGGTGAGTTTGGGGCCGTGGATGGGGCCGCCCGGCTTTGCGATGTAGACGGCGCCGTCCCTCTCGTAGCCTCTCTCGGCGTCTCGCCCGCTGCCCTGCGATTGCCCGAGAAAACTGGCCGGAACTGCCGGTCCTCCGACGTCGAGCCGCAGCGCCAGCGCAGATGCGCAAGTAGCGGCCCCAATCGCAACGCAAGCAGCGGCTGAGGCGAACCGCCGGGAGCTTTTCACTTCCATGTGTTTCCCCGTCAGGTGCATAACTCTCCTTTCGAGCGTGTTGGCATCGAAGATTCCGATGGCGTGGAGTGGGTTGGCCTTCTTTCGGCCGGACAGCGTCGAAGCTAGACGCAGAAGGGATCGTGCATACCGGTCGCCTCCCTCCAGGGCTTCGGCGGCCATGGCGTCGCAGATCATTTCGCGGGTTTCGGCGAGGCGTGCGCGCAGGGGACGCAGGGCGGGGTGATACGCGACCGGCAGCGACAGCAGTTCGTACAGAAGATTCTTGGTGAAGTCGCGCCTCTGCATGTGGGCAAACTCATGGGCGAGCGCCGCACGGAGGTCGCCCACCGACACGGCCTCAAGAAACCCCGAAGGCACCAGGAGCAACCGGCTGCCGATGCCGACGATCGCCGGCCCGTCTACCCTTGCGGAGACGGCGAGGCGGGCTCCGCGGATGTGGAAAGCAGCGCGGCAGAGAACCCAGCTCCGCGCCGGTTCGTCGGGATCGGAAAGCAAGTCGGGGAGCCGGACCGGTTCGGCACCGCGCCCCATCGCTTGCGTCTTCCATAAGCCCCAGGCCAGACGGGTCGCGAACACGAGCAGGCTGCCCATATAGGCCCCGGCAATCGCTGCGAGTGTCCCGGAGAAAAACCCGCCGTGGTGCTCCGTCAAACCATTGGCCATGGCAATCCGTACCCGGCCGCCTGTCTCACCGCCCGGCCTGCCCCAAAGCAGGTATGCGCC
>CAXTSA010000122.1:1854-6678 GCA_964246755.1 uncultured Acidobacteriaceae bacterium | reverse complement strand
GACCCATACGGCGTGCTCGAAGCGCGGGCCGTTTCGCCGAACGAGCTGAGCCGCCAGCCACCCGGCAGCCAGGACGACGGGTGTTTGCCACAGCGAGTTCACCAGGTAGGCCAGAAGGCAGGGCAGGAACCAGGCTGCGAAATCTCTCACTGTTCGCCCTCTTTCTCCTCTGCCTGCTCCTCCAGCTGCCGGCTGAGCCGCGCGATCTGCCCGGCGTCCAGCTGCCGGTCCTTGATCAGGCTCATGACCAGTTCCTCGCTCGATCCGCCGAACATCCGGTTGACCAGGTCGCGCACGGCATGGCTCAGGGCTTTGGCTTCGGTGACGGTGGCGGTGTACTCATAGGCGCGGCCGCGCAGTGTGCGCTTCAGCTTGCCCTTGCGCTCAAGGATGTTGAGCATGGTTTGCACGGTGGTGTAGGCCAGCGGCTGCTCGAGGCCGTCCTGTACGGCGGTCACGCCGCTCGGTCCCCTTCGCCAGATCACCTGCATGATCTGCAGTTCAAGCTTGGTGAGGGTCGCCTTTTCCTTTTCACTCATACCTGCCTTCTCCTAATAAGTTAGGACTTTAGGCCAACCTCGCATGTTTCGTCAACTAAGTTTTTCGGAGTCGATTGCGGGTTCGCGGAGCGTCCGTTCTTTTCACAGGCCAGGGGAAATGTGGACAAACGGGACAGAGTGGAAAACCTGGATTCCTGCGAGCCGCGTGATTCGCGGGGCATCCCGGGATTTCCTCTCCCGTGGCCTGCTTTGCACGCTTGATCCACGCTCTCCTGTGGGGAAGAGGGAAGAGTAGGGACGGAGCCGGCAGCAGGTGCCCGGTTGTCCCGCTTTTGCAGTATCCGCTGCACGGGTCTTGGAAAACAGGGCGCGTTCTTTTCGCCTGTGTTGGAGGCGCTGGGGACTGGATTTCCTGTTTTCCTAGCAGCACGATTACTGTTACTGCTTTTATGTTCATAATTTTTGAAATCAACACCAGTAATCGTCGCGCCTCGCTCCCAGTCTTCTTCTCTTCGGCTCGTCCCCTTTCACCCAAGTCCACGGGGAAGAGAGCCCGTTGCAAGCTGGGGTGTGTGCGGCAGACTTGGAGGGTTGGGTGTGTCGCGAAACGGGAACGACGCCCCTTTTGGGAATGCGGCGTTTCCCTCAGCAAACAGGACTTATTCAGAGTGGGCGGAAAAGGGAAATCACTCATAGAATGGGGAGGCACAAGCAAGTGCCTCAACACACGAGCAGCAACGGGTCGATCGGGGCCGCGGCAGCAGTGTTTGGGCGGACGGAAGAAGGGGCGCGGGATGGCGGAAGCTGGGCTGGAGCAGGAAGTGGGTTCGGGTGCTGAGATGGCGGCCTTGTTGTCCGGGGAGCCGGCGGTGACCAACAATGCCGTGATGGAGATCTCGGTGCGCCGGGCGGAGGTGCTGCGGGAGTTGTCGTAGAGCGGAAGACGACGATTCCGATCCTTTCGAACTTCCTGTTTGAAGCCGAAGGGGACCGGCTCGGGATCACGGCGACGGATCTGGACCAGAGCCTGCGGACGGCTTGCGCGGCGAAGGTGAAGAAGCCGGGCTCATGCACGATTCCGGCGCGCAAGTTGTACGACTACATCAAGCTGCTGCCCGATGGCGAAGTCTCGATCAAGCTGATGGACAATCACTGGGTACAGATCCGCGCGGGGCGCTCGAACACGAAAATGGTCGGGATGGCGCGGGCGAACTTTCCCCAGGTGCCGGAGTTCCCGGTGGGATCGGGAACGCGGATCCCCGCGGTTTCGCTCAAGAGCATGATCGCGAAGACGATCTTTGCGATTTCCAATGAGGAATCGCGGTACACGCTGAACGGGGCGCTATTGATTTTGAAGGCGGAGTCCCTGGCCATGGTCGCGACCGATGGGCATCGGCTCGCCCATATTGAGAAGACGGGCGAGAACCTGCAGAACATCACCGGCGAGCGCAAGATACTGGTCCCGCGCAAGGCCCTGCAGGAGCTGCAGGGGCTGCTAGCGAACACCGATGCAACGGAGATCGACTTCGCCGATGACGAGCACCAGCTGTACTTCCGGGTGGGTCCGAGGGTGCTGACGAGCCGGAAGCTTTCCGGGCAGTTTCCGAACTATGAGGCGGTTCTTCCGCGGGACAATACAAAGTTCATGGTCGTCCGGTCAGAGGAACTGCAACAATCGATTCAACGTGTGGCGCAATTTGCCGATGAACGGTCTGGGGCAATCAAAATCAGGCTGGAGGGCAATGAGCTGCGGATTTCATCCTCGTCGAACGACGCGGGCGAGAGTGAGGACATCATCGAAACCCCCTACAGCTTCGATCCCATTGTGGTCGGGTTCAACTCGCAGTACCTTCTGGATTTTCTGAAGGCGATCGGCGGGGCCGGGGAAGTCCGTTTGGAGTTCAAGGATGCGCAGTCCGCCGGACAAATGAGGCCGGAGGACGCGCAGGACGATTCACGATATCGATATATCATCATGCCCATGCGCATTTGAGCGGAATGGGCCAAGGATAGGAGCAGGTGTGACACCCAGGTTTATTTTGTTCTTCGTTACTATTTACTCGGTAATGGTCTTTGGGGAGTGGTTCCAGTTTTTCCGTGGATTCGACACGAGTTTGTGGACCGTTTTTAACTGGATGATGTTTGTATTTGTCTTACTGGCGGAGGCGGCGGCCGTCGCGATTATCACGGTGACGGTCGATAATGCGCTGCCTGCCGCGGGGAATCGCCCGCCGGCAAAAAAAGCGAGGCAGTCCCGGCGCGGATCGCAGAAGTACACAGTGCGCTAAAGAAGACGTGCGTCTCGTCTAACGAGCGGGAACGTCTGGCAGATGCTGGGCCTTTTGTTGGTTGGCGCTTCCGGAGAGTAGTGAGGCCGCATGATTGCAGGCGGGATGAGCTTTGGAGAATCTCGTCCTATAGATGAGGGGCGGAGATTTCGTTCGTGTGGCTTTTCTCGACGGAAAAGCCACGCCAGCGTTTGCTGGTCGGTCTACGCGTGTAGGGGAAAAGCTTTAACGTCTAGCGGCTTCCAGGGGGAGGAACAGGGAGAAAACCGTGCCACTGCTGCCCCCGGTCTGCCGGCTGCGGACACGAAGAACACCCTTGTGACGCTCCACAATCTCGTGACATACCCAGAGACCCAGCCCGGTTCCGCCAATGCCCTTGGTTGTGAAAAAGGCCTCGAATATCTTCCTCATCACCGAGGGACTGATCCCCGCGCCGGTGTCTGCAACTGTAAGAACGAGGCCGCTCCGGCCGGTTTTCCAGTGTGTGGCATCCCGGCTGCGCAGCAGCAGACGCCCTCCGGCCGTGGGCATGGAGTCAATGGCATTGCCGACCAGGTTGTTGAGCACCTGGCGGATCTCTCCATCGAAGCACAGAACCGGCGTGCTCGCGCGCTTGCGCTTGGTAACTTCGATCCGCGAGTTGACCAGGCGCCCCTGGAAAATCAGCAGAACGCTTTCAAACAAATCTTCGCAGGTGACAGCCTTCGGGCTGGAGGATTGCCGATGGAAGCGCAGCGTTTGATTGCTGATCGAAGAAACGCGGCGCAGTTCGCGTTCCGCCAGGTCGAGATATTGATGAATTTCAGAGGTGTCTTCGCTGCTGTGCGCGAGGTAGAGCAGGTTGGTGACGGATTCCAAGGGATTGTTGATCTCGTGCGCGATGGAGGCGGCTAGCCGGCCGACCGCGGCTAATTTTTCCGTTTGCAGCAGAGCGGCGGCGGCGCGTTTCTGCTCGGTGATGTCTCGAAAGAAGAGAATGATGCCTTCGCTTGCCGGCCGAACCTGGACGCGGACCCAGATGTTCAAGGGCTCTGGGTAAAATGCCTCGAACTCCCCGGCAACGCCGTGATCCATCGCGCGATAGTAGTGCTCGAGGTAGGGCGAGCCCTCATAGACTGCGTAGGGGAAGCACGACCAGAAATCCTTGCCTAGAAGATTTCCACTGGGGGCCGCAATTGCGTTTGCGCGCCGGTTGAGATAGGTCACGCGCCATTGGCGGTCGATGCTCAGGACCGAATCCGTTGTGACCTCAAGCACCTGCTCCAACTGTTCCGCGAAGGAATCGCGTTCGCGCCGGGCCTGTATCTCCCCCGTAACATCCTGGCAAACGGTCAGGGTGCCCGCGATTTCTCCCTGAATGGAGAAGATCGGGCTGTAGCTGTAGGTCCAGTAGATGTCCTGTAACTTCCCTTCGCGCACCACTGGAACCCTGACATCTCTCTGATAGGTGGTCGTGCCGTGGGTGAAAACAGCTTCGATCTGCGCACCGACGATGTGCCACGCTTCTTTCCAGCAATCCGGGGCGCTTTGTCCAAGGGCCGAGGGGTGTTTTTCCGCGATCAAGGGCCGGTAGGCGTCGTTGTAGAACTGAATCATCTCCGGTCCCCAGGAGATCACAGATGGAAACGGGCAAGCGAGTATCAGGTTGATCGCGCAGAGAAGGTCCTCGGACCAGCCTGCGATGGGGCCGAGCGGGGTGGAACGCCAGTCGTGGGTGCGAATGAGTTCCGCCATCTCACCATCGCCCACGATGGTTGTGTTAAGCGGTCGAGGGTCGGAGCCGGGAAAAGGCGAGCGTGGAGGCTGGATCGAAACCATTTCTGCGTAAAGCATCTATCAGCGGGGAGGGTGTTGACAAGATTACTATTCGCCATGGAGTGCAGGGCTGACCTCAGGGCGGCGGTGCCGAGAGCGCGATAGGAGAGAGAACGCCCGCTCGGAAGGTCCTTGCGGTTCCGAAGGTAACCTGATTTCAAAAATAGGTACCGAAATCTATATCCGCGGCCTAGAATGCCGGGGAATGGCTCCACTCAAAG
>CAXTSA010000122.1:0-1844 GCA_964246755.1 uncultured Acidobacteriaceae bacterium | reverse complement strand
ACCATGAAGCACACGCCCAGGGGCTTGCCGAGCTGCTGCAGATCTCTGGATTTGAGGCGACGTATGCCACAACGGGCGTGCGAGGCATGGAGCTTGCCTTGGGGGGATCGCTCGACGCGGTTCTTCTGGATGTCCGTATTCCTGACCTGAACGGCTATGAAATCTGCCGCAGACTCCGGCTGGACGGGCGCACGGCAAACATCGCCGTGGTGTTCCACTCCGCGGCGGAACCGGTGGGCCGAGACCACCAGGGAGATGCCTTCCTGACCTACCCGGTAGAGACAAGCCACATCGTCAGTGTGATCCGCGGGTGTGTTGCGCGGCGGAGCCAGTCGCAGTTGCCGGCCGCGAGCGGTACGGCCGGAGCTCACTGACGGAGTTCGACGATGGTGGCGCCCTGGCCGCCCTCGTACTGGTCAGCTTCCGTCACAGTGGTGACGTGCGGATGTCGGCCCAAAGCGGCGCGGAGGGTGCGGCGGAGCACGCCCATGCCGGTGCCGTGGACGATGCGTACGCGGGTGAGTCCGGAAAGAAAGGCCTGGTCAACAAATTTCTGCACCTCGTCTTCGGCGTGGTCGGCGGTGAGGCCGATGACGTTGATCTCCGTCTGGAGGCTGGTGCGGAGTTCGTCGTCGTCTCCCCTCGCGGATCGGACCGTGATGTTGCGTTTGCCTGAGGCGGCTTGCAAGGGTGTGGGAGAGAAAACGGACGGGGCCGGAGCCGACTGAACAATGGCGGCTATGTCGGCGCGGCGGACCCGCATCTTCATACTGCCGATCGAGATTTCGACCGTGTTTGGGTCGAGCTCGCGGGTGACACGCCCCGTTTGGCCGATCCGGAGCTTGACGGTGTCGCCGGTTGCGGCGAGGCGCGGGTCGCGCAGGTGAGCTGCGGCCTGCGCTGCGGCGGCTTGCATGGCGTTCGGCTTGCGCTGGCGCACCTGTGCGGTGAACTGCTCGGAGAATTCGCGGCGGAGGCGAGCGGTGCGGCGCTCGGCCTCGGCGGCGGCTTTTTCGCGGGCGGCGCGGTCCTCGATGGCCTGGACGGTTTCCTTTGACTTTGCTTCCAGATCGCGAAGCAGGGCGTTGAGCTCATTCTCAAGTTCGCGGGTGCGGGCGCGCATTTCCTGTGCGCCTTCGGTTTCGAGCCGGTGGCGCTCTTTTTTGAGGGCGCGTTCTTCGGCATTGAGGCTGAGCCGTTCTTCACCGAGTGCCGCGATCTCGGAGTGGAGCCGGTCGAGGAAGGCGCCGATGTCGAGCGCTTGCGAGGTCATGCGAGCGCGGGCGGCTGCGATGATCTCGGGCGCGAGGCCGAGGCGGGCGGCGATGTTGATGCCGGCCGAGGCGCCGGGGACGCCCTGGCGCAGCTCGTAGGTGGGTGCGAGAGTTTCGGCATTGAAGCCGACGGCCGCGTTGACGACGCCGGGTGTGGTCTCACCGTAGATTTTCAAGGACGTGTGGTGGGTCGAGATGATGGACCAGGCGCCCGTGTGCAGGAAGTGCTCAGCAATGGCGACGGCGAGCGCGGAGCCCTCGTCGGGGTCGGTGGCGGAGCCGAGCTCGTCGATGAGGACCAGGGTCGCGGGGCCGGCAAGGGCGCTGAGACGATTGAGATTGGTGATGTGGGCGGAGAAGGTAGAGAGATTTTGCTCGATGGATTGGGCGTCGCCGATGTCGGCGAGGATCGCAGAGAGCACCGGGAGGGTGGCCTCGAAGGCAGGGATCGGGATGCCGGACTGTGCCATGAGGCAGAGCAGTCCGGTGGTTTTCAGGCCGACGGTTTTGCCGCCGGTGTTGGGGCCGGAGATGATGAGCTGCTTTGCTTCCGGTTCGAGGGCTATGGAG
>CAXTSA010000121.1:7120-8087 GCA_964246755.1 uncultured Acidobacteriaceae bacterium | reverse complement strand
GCCGTCGAGTACTGGAGCCTGCTGCGGCAGGTCTCGCTGTTCGTCGGGAACTCCAGCAGCGGCATCATGGAGACCGCCTCCTTCGCCATCCCCACCGTGAACATCGGTATGCGGCAACAGGGGCGCGAGCGAGCGCGCAACGTCGTGGATGCCGAGGCGACGACCGCGTCGATCCTCTCCGCGGTGAGTCGCGCCGGCAGTCCCGCCTTTCGCGATTCGCTTTCAGGAATGGCAAACCCTTATGGCGACGGCCACGCGGCAGAGAGGATCGTTGCCGTTCTGGCCGCGCTGCCATCGCGCGACCGCCTGCTCGTGAAGCTCGTCGAGGCGTTGCCGTGACCATCCCACTCTCCTCTCCCGACATCGCGGAAGCCGAGATCGACGAAGTCGTCGCGGTCCTGCGGAGTTCGCGGCTCAGCCTCGGCAGCAAGATGGAAGAGTTTGAAGATCTGGTCAGCCGCTACGCCGGGCAGCCCTTTGGGATTGCCGTCAGCTCGGGTACGGCAGGCCTTCATCTCTGCATCCGCGCGCTTGGTATCGGGCCAGGGGACGAGGTCATCGTGCCGTCCTTTACGTTCATCGCGGCCGCAAACGCCGTTCGCTACGAAGGCGCGCTGCCTGTCTTCGTGGATATTGAGCCCGGCTCACGCAACCTCGATCCGGCCCGGATTGAGGTTGCCATTACGCCCCGTACCCGCGCCATTCTGGTCGTGCACACCTTCGGTGTGCCGGCACCGATGGAGGCCATTCTTGCGATTGCGAAACACCACGACCTGCGCGTGATTGAGGATGCCTGCGAGGCGATCGGCGCGGAATACCAGGGCCGCCGTGCCGGCTCGTTCGGCAATGCCGCGGTGTTTGCTTTTTACCCGAACAAGCAGATCACCACGGGGGAGGGCGGTCTCGTCGTGACCTCTAGCCCAGACCTCGCACGTGACGTACGCGCGCTGCGCAACCAGGGCAGGTT
>CAXTSA010000121.1:5212-7110 GCA_964246755.1 uncultured Acidobacteriaceae bacterium | reverse complement strand
GCCTGGCACCAGCATTCCATTCTCGGGTTCAACTATCGCCTGTCCGAGATCGCCTGCGCCCTCGGCTGTGCGCAGATGCGGCGGATTGAACCGATCCTCGCCCGGCGCGAAAGCGTGGCTCGCGCTTACGACGAATCCCTTAAAAACTCGCCCGATCTAGTTCGACCGAAATTACATTTTCCCGACGGGCGGATCAGCTGGTTTGTCTATGTCGTCCAGCTTGCCGAGCACTTCGACCAGGGACAGCGCGACGCCGTGATGCTGGCGTTGCATGCCCAGGGGATCGGCTGCGGGCGCTATTTCGCGCCCATCCATGCGCAGCCCGCGTATCTGGATTTTCCCGTTCGCCATGCGCTTCCGGTAACGCTTTCGGTCAGTGAGCGGACGCTGGCGTTGCCCTTCTTCACGCAGTTGGGGGATGAACAGGTTTTTCTGGTGGCCAAAGCACTCAAGAGAGCGATCGCTTCGGTCGCTCCGTAATCAAGATCAACGAACACCTCATGGGGCGATCACAAGCGGATGATATGCGGCAATCCGGTAGGTATGCCCGTGCCAGTGCGCCGCGACACTGCGGTCCGTTTCGATCGCGGTAAGTGCTCCGTGGCGCAGCTGGGCAACGAAGCCACATGTGCGATTAAACGTGAGCTCGGTGTGCCCGGCGCTCTTCAGGTCGACCGCCTTCGCGCGGCCGCCTGCAAACTGCGAAGAGATGTAGACATCGCCTTCGACCCGCCCAAGCTCCGATTCAAAGCCGCTTGAGGTCAGGCGAAAGCTCCGCAGCACATTCTCAGCATTCGGCTGGGATGTGTTGTGAGGATAGATGAACGTGTTCGAAACAGCGCCTGAGGTCTGCACACGAATGGGGAGCAGGTCGCCATAGGTGGAACGCACTGCTTTCTCATCGCTATCGAGCGTGCTGTCCTGGTCGATGGCCAGAAAGCTTTCCGTATCCGCGCTGTCGGGGTAGGCGGCCTCCGCGATGCGCTCGCCGATGCGGGTACGCAGCGGGCGGCCGTCATTGGTCAGCAGCGGCCACGTCACGCCCCACGGAGCCGTCTCCGCCGAGGTCCGCTCCCTTCGCTCCACGGTCGAGAGCGCGCCGTCAGGTGTCAGGGTGAATCGGTCTCGGAAAACCGGGCCCTCCTTCCCGCCCACCGGGCGATACTCGAGCGTACAACGCACGATTGCAGGGTTGACCAGTTGCACGCTCCAGTGAGCCTCATACTCCGCAGGCAGCTCCGCAAGGCGAGTCCAGCGCCCATCGCGCAGGAACTCCGGGGCGAAGCTCGCGGCCGCCGTCGCGGTCTGCGCTCCATCCGACGGTCCCAAACGTGTGTCCCACGCGGACCGCGCGATCCGAACCGCGCCAAGCGGGGTCCACCAGTTGTCATTGCGCTGCTCCGTCTCGCCGCGAAGATTGAACTGCATCTCGAGGCCGCCCGCGTTGGCGAATGCCGTCGCGAACTCCCCATCGAGCTGGAGGGCGTAGCCGCCAATTTCGACTGGCGCGGCGTCGCGCGGGGCCTTGGGGCGCGTCGCGGGCCGGACCGCGTACATCTCCGCCAGGTGGAACATCAGCGACCCGGTGTAGTTCGAGGTTTGCGATGCGTTCTGGTAGCCGACGCGCAGCTGGGGATCGAAGTGGTTCTTGGTGATGGAGTAGCTGCCATGGTCGCGGCGCCAGCGTTCGAGACCCGCGAAGCTCAATTCCGCGGAGCGCTCCATCGCGTCCGCCGTTCGCGCATCTCCGTCCGCGCGCACCATCGGCGCCGCGACGGAGAAGGCCAGCTGCAGCCCGATCTCCGTCCATACGTGGTCGTCCGTGCGACCATTCGCTGGCACCTGCCCGGTTGGATCAATAGTCAGGGAAGTCGCGCGCAGGGCGGCCAGCACTTTTC
>CAXTSA010000121.1:0-5202 GCA_964246755.1 uncultured Acidobacteriaceae bacterium | reverse complement strand
GCCCGTCATACTCTCCGCGGACGAGCGAGAGCAAATTACCCTCGCCGACGAGTGCGACGCTCAACGTGTCCGGGTCGCCCGTGCGGTCATGGTAAAGGGAGGTTGGTGCGGGGGCGAAACGATTGCGCTGCTCTGCCTGCCAGTACTTTTCGACGAACGCGATCGCCTCACGATGCGAGACCAACCCCAGCCTTGCCCGCTGCCACTCGCCCTTCATCGCGTAGGTCCGCCAGTTGTTATTGGCGTCAACACCGATGATCTGATCGATCGGAAGCCGCAGCCGGTTGCGCCACCGCGTCCACTGCTCGCGCGGCACCAGGCCCTCGTACACCGGGAGCGCCTCGCTCAGCGCTGCGAGGAAGAACTCTCCATGCTGGTCCGTAACCGGCGCGCGTCCGCCGGCAAGCTGCTGGGTCGCGTGCTCCATTGCGGCTATGCCGTGGGGCAACAGGTCGCGCCCGCGCCCAGCACGCACCAGCGCGCCGACAGCGAATGCGAAGTAAGGAGTCGCGTACTGGAATTCGCGGTGCAGATACGGGTCGATCACCGCGCCGTCCTTGTCCTGCCATTGCACGGTAACGCGGCAGAGCCCGTCCAGCATGTCGAGCATGGCCGGTTCGGTGATCGGTTTCGCAACGGCCGGGCGCGGGGCAAGGTGAAAGTGCGTCGCCTGTAGTTCGCCGGAAAACTGCTGGCCGTTTGTAGGCGTAACCAGCGCAATCAGCGCTGCGAGCATACCCGCGGTCGCTCCACACGGGAGTGCCCGCATCCGTTTGCCGCGGCTCATTGCTCTCCGGCGCTGTGGCTGCTCGTGTGCGACCCTGCCGTCGCGTCCCTCCCCCGATTCATGTCCGCGATAGCCGCCGTGGCAATTCCATCGCGATGCCGGATTTGTTCGAGCATCGCGGAGGCGCCCTCGGGCGTGTAGTTGCCCATCATGAAGCCGCGAACCACGGTTGCGCGCCGCGACTGGTCCACCGCCTCGGCTTTCGCGACGGCCTCGGCCACCTTTGGCAGCACCTTATTCCAGTAGGTCAGGATCGCGCCTGCCTGCCCCGGCTCGTAGCTCAGCCGGTCGCCTGCCTGCATAGCGTCCGTCAACTCATCCGGCGGCAGGTCGACCGGCGTGTTGTTCTGCAACGCGTCATACGCCTCGCGCAGGCGGGTGCCGGTTCCCGCGAAGCCGTCCAGCTCCGCGCGGCGCGCCATCAGCCTCCCGTCGCGCCGAACCGCGAACGTCACAGTCGTCCCGATAGGGAACTCGTCGGTCGAGACCACCGTCGTAAGCGTGCCACCTTCAAAGCGCCAGCCTATCTGCTTTGCGTCCGCCTGGTAAGGCATGCTCGCGCCATTGACGGTCACCTGTGCCGGCGGCCAGTCAGCGGGCAGGCGAAGTTGGTAGCTGCGCTTTTCAGGCATTCCGGGGTACGTCCCCTGCACTGCGGCGATCGTTACGGTCAGCGTGTCGCCGCCCTGCCGCGCGGTGAGCGCCGTACGCGCCGCCTGGTCCGCGGTGTAAGCATAGGTCGAGCCTGAGTCCTCATACAGCGTGTACTCAGAGCGCTGGCCATCCTTGAGCGGAAAAACGTTCACGATCAGCGGGCTCAGCGGTTTTTCGCCGGTCCATAGCATCGGCGGAGCCATCGGCACGATTGCCCCGGCGCGCGCATACATAGGCACCTGCGCCAGCGAGAACGCGCGTTCCACCTTGACCGGACCTGTGATGTGCTGCCCCGTCGCCCACTCGATCCAATCGCCCGGCGGCAGCCACACCTGTTGCGTCGCCAGGTTGGTGGCTGCATTTGCCGGCGCAACGACAGGCGCCACGATGAGGCTTTCTCCAAACTGGTATTCGCCCTGGTTCGTGTAAGCCTCGGGCTGCTCCGGCCAGTCGTAATACAACGGCCGCACAAACGCGACGCCCGTGTCATAGGTGCGCCGGCCCTCGGTGTAGAGATACGGCAGCAGAGCATAGCGCAGGTGGTACGCATCGCGCATCGCCTCGGAGTACGGCTCCGGATACGCCCACACGCGGCGCTCGGCCTCGGCGTTCTTGGTCGTATGCGTGCGCAGGATCGGGCTCAGCGCGCCGAATTGCAACCAACGCGTATACAGTTCCGGGTCGATCTTGCCCGGCATGTGGCCGCCGATGTCATGGCTCCAGTAGGCATAGCCTACGTTGGCCGCCGTAGCAGTAAATCCCGGCTGAAACGCGAGCGATTCCCAGCTCGAGATCACATCACCCGAGAACCCGATCTGGTAGCGATGATTGCCGAGGCCTCCCCAGCGGTGAAACAGCAGCGGGCGCTTGCCTTCGCGCTGCTGGTCGGTAAAGTGCACGTAGTTCAGCCACCACGTCGGGTTCACGCCGGGCAGCGCGGTGTGCTGCGACTGCTGCCAATCGAGCCACCAGAAATCCACCCCTTGGCGCTCGAGCGGATGGTGCAGGAGGTCGAGGTAGTTGCGCGCGAATTTCTTGTCCGTGATGTCGAACGGCACGTACTTGCCGGAGGCCGGATCGATGCCCATGGCGCGCGCCATCTCGGGATACGGCGCCTCGAACGGCTGCACGCCCGAAGCTGGATGCAGGTTCAGCGTGACTTTGAGCCCTTCGCGATGCATCTTGTCGAGGAACAGCTGCGGCTCGGGAAACAACAGCTTGTTCCACGTGTAGCCGGTCCATCGCGCCTGGTTTCCTGAGGGGTCCTTCACGCTCCAGTCGTTGCCGAAGGGCAGGTGCCAGTCCATGTCGACCACCAGTACATCCAGCGGCACATCGGCCTCGCGCGCCTGGCGCACCAGTTCGTCCAGCTCCGCGTCGCTATAGGACCAGTAGCGTGACCACCACGCCCCGAAGGCAAAGCGCGGCGGCAGCGGGATTTTGCCCGCAACCCGCGTGAAATCACCGAGCGCCTGTTTGTAATCGTGCCCATAGCCGAAGAAGTACCAGTCCTGGCGCGCGATCTTCGCGGGCGCGTTGCTTGTGGCGGCTGCGGTCGGCGACTCGGCGGCTTCGAACCGGTCATAGTCTGCCTCAGAGGCTATCTCAGGTCGCTCCACCGCCCAGGGCAGCGGACTCTGCTCGCCATGTGGAAAGCTGAAGTCAGCCGAGTCGAACAGGGGCCGGGTCGAGTCGTCGACGACCACCCAGCCGGAGCGCGAGATGAGCCCCGGCCCAATCGGCTCCCTTGTCTTGCCACCCTTCACCATATCGAGCGTCCGCGTGGTGCCCTCGAGATTCTCTGTATCCACGATGCCGGGCTTCCACAGGACGCGTTTGCCTGCCACCGTGAGCGCGACCGACAAGGTCGACGCAGTAAACCGCCCATCGCTGTGCGGCTTGAGCGTGTAGGTGAGATCAAGGGTTGAGGTATCGAGGTGCAGCACGCGGTCGGCGCCCGCGCGGTCGACCCGCCTGGTGAAGCTCGGAACGGGCAGACGACGGTTAAGGAATACGAACGAGGCGCGGTCTTCAAATCGCCCGCCGGCGACCCATTCCATGCGAATCATCTGCGAGCTCAGCACGGTAAAGCGAGCGGGCCCCAGCACCACCTCCGCGGCAGGGTCCGCCGTGGGCTGGTACTTGCCTGCTTCCGATTGCGCCGGCAGGTCGGTTGAAAGGAGCACGCAAAAAAACGCGGCGGCTGCGACGAGCCGGGTCACGAGGCGAAGGCGATCTCTTTTTCGATCTCCGGTTTGCCGGTCCGGCTTGCGATTTCTGATGCGGAACCTCCTACCCGCGGCGGTCG
This sequence comes from uncultured Acidobacteriaceae bacterium, assembly GCA_964246755.1. GTDB lineage: Bacteria > Acidobacteriota > Terriglobia > Terriglobales > Acidobacteriaceae > EB88. Next base: position 1,453 of record CAXTSA010000121.1, on the reverse strand, counting down.
GGCAATCTCCGGTCCCGTGTCAAAGGGCGGGTCGCAAACCATCAAACAATCTCATCGCTGAGGAGGCAAGTTTCTGGATGTTTACGTCTCGTTCGATTGAAAGCGCCTGCTTTAACGTCACCGTTAACTTCCAGGTTGCAGACTCAGTACCTTCGTGTTCCGGGAGTGTTAAACTTTCCCTGTTTTTGCAACACTGCTGAACTTGCCCCGTACAGGTCTGCTGCAGTCCGCGAAGACCGGGACGATGACCCTGACGATGATTGAAACCGAACCGAATCCGCATACCGAAAGCGTTGAGCAAGCCGAGCTCGACCGAGTGCTCGCCTCCGAAGCCTTTCGGAGAGCTCCCACGCTCGCCCGTATCCTTGAATACCTGTGCAATCGCCAATTGCGCGGCGAAACCTTCATCAAGGAATACGAGATCGCGACCCAGGTCATGGGCCGCAGCAGGGATTTCGACCCGCAGCAGGACGGCAGTGTCCGCGTCAACCTGCATCACCTGCGCAAGAAGCTCAAGAGCTTTTACGAGGCGGAAGGCGCAACGCATGCCGTCCGGATTAGCCTGCCCATCGGGCAAAGTCTGCCCAGCTTCGTCGCGCAGCAACCGCATGGAAACGACGCTGAGCCCCTGCGGAAAGAAGCGGAACTGCCTGCTCCCGAATGGGAACGGTCTGCCACCGAGAACGTTTCGGAGCCGCCGGGCGCGCAGGAAGAGACGTCGGCCGCGATTCTCAATGCGACTGCGGTCGAAGTGGAACCCGTGGCAGAGATCGGTCCGACGCCGGAAACAAACAGGCTGCACTCCATCTCCTTCGCGGCTGCCCTGCTTGGCTCCGCACTTACCGCCGCAGTACTCGCTTGCCTGCTCACCTGGTTCTTTCTGCGGCCTACCGTCGCCAAGGCTCCTTCTGCCGTAATCAGCGACGCCACACTGCGGCTCGCCTGTGGCGCGACACACTCGTTTCAAGACAGTGCCGGGCGTACATGGAATGCAGACGCCTCCTTCCACGGCGGCACAGTGTTTCATCGAACGGTCGCGGCCATCGACGGTGCGCCCGATAGCCGTGTGTATAGCAACGGCCGCGAGGGCGACTTCACCTACGACCTTCCGCTGCCTCGCGCCTCCTATGAACTCCATCTCTACTTTGCCGAGACTGCCGTGCACGGCGAAGGCTTTCGCACCATGGGGATCTGGGTTAACGGCAAGCGGATGGAGCAGATGTTCGACGTGACCTCCGATGCGGGCGGCTTCGCGAGCGCCACGGAGAGGATTTACACCGCGGTCGAGCCTGCCGCGGATGGAAAGCTTCATCTTCGGTTCCAAGGCGTCACCGCAAGCGCTTTCGTCAATGCCATTGAGGTCATGCCCGGCAACGGCGAGACCATGCGCCCCATCCGAGAGACCACGCTGCCGACGTACTACTTCGATCCCCAGGGCACCGGCTGGGCTCCG
>CAXTSA010000120.1:3485-8098 GCA_964246755.1 uncultured Acidobacteriaceae bacterium | reverse complement strand
CCTTGATAATCTTGAAATGCACGATGAACGCCGCATCCTTCCGCACACCTGCTTTTCCGTCGAGCCCGGCGTGTATCTCGACAGCTTCGGGATCCGCAGCGAGGTCAATATGATCACCTCGCCGACGGAGGCCCGGGTAACAGGACGGATGCAGATGGAGCTTCTGCGCATCTGATGGCGACCCTTGTTCAAAGCACGGCGCGGGCGCGCCTGGGCGCGCGGTTCTTTGTGGGCTGTCTCCAGTTCTTTGCGGCGGAGCAGATCGCCAGGCTGGGCTGGCGGGGCCGCTATCTTATGAACTGGAACTTCATCAGCGATCTCGGCGCGGTGAGCTGCGCTGTTGCCTGCTCGAGCCTGCATGCGGTGATGAACGCATCATTTTTTCTCCAGGGCATGCTCATCGCGGGCGGTGCGCTGCTGGTGCCGCGCAGGGCAGTCCCCGGCTTGCTCGGGGTGGTCCCGCGAGTGTTCCTGCTCCTTTCCGCGCTGGGCGTGATGGTTGTCGCCGCGTTCCCTTCCGATGTGAATCTGAATCTTCATGTGACGGGCGCGGAGTTTCATTTCGGGTTTGGCAGCCTTGCCATGCTGTTCTCAGCGGGCGCGCTGCTTGCACGGTGGCGGCGCTCCACTTCCAAGCTTGACCGGCTAGTCTATGCGCAGCAGGCCAAAGTTACGTTGCTGGCTGCTACGGTTGCGATCCTGGGCGATCTGCTCATTGTCTACGGCAGCGGCCCGCTCGACGACGCGCTTGGCAGGGGCACGGTGGAACGGCTCGCCGCGTATCCGCTGCCGCTGTGGCTGGCGTGGCTGGGGTGGACTGCTTTGCGCAGGCTCTCCGCAGTAGATCGCGCCGGTTACGCGGAGCATTCCGGGCCGACTCGTTTATAGTCGAATGGATGCCCGATACACGCCAAAGCCGCCCTGTTTCGCTGGCCCTGCTCCTGGGCTGGCTGATTCCCGGGGCAGGCCACCTGCTTACCCGCCACTGGATCCGTGCGCTTCTGCTTTTTCTCGCCATCAGTTCCTTGTGGTGGCTTGGCATCGCCATGGATGGCCGCCTTTACCTGCCCGGCGGGGCCGATCCGCTTAGCCTGCTGGGTTTTGTCGGCGACCTGGGTTCGGGCCTCTTTTATCTCGTCGGCTTTGGTGGAGGCCTGGGCCGTGGCGTGGTGCAGGTAGCCGCAGCCGATTACGGAACAAAGTTCATCGTCGTGGCCAGCCTGCTCAACGTGATCGCGGCTGTGGACGCCCACAATCTGCGTGTCGGCCGCAAGCTGGGCGGCACCGTGGAAGCAGGCGCGCGATGAGCTTCGCCCCTTCGCACTTTACCGCGGTACTCTTGTTTGCCACATCGGCGTCGGTGGTCTTTGGCATCACGCAGCGAACGACGGCACGCGCAATGGTGCGCTACGGTGTAGCGTGCTGGATCGCATTCGTCGGTGCGGTGATCGCAGCAAGCTGGCTGATGTACCTTGTTCGCCACTGAACTAAACGGCGGAGTGCTGCCGCGTCGCGTTTCCCCGTAGAGACAGGCCGCTCTTTGTATTTGGCTCCCCCTGCGTGACCGCGAGCGAGGTTTGCGCTGCTTTGAGGCTGGTCCACACCACGGCGTCGAAGGTGTGCCGGTCGCGGAAGCCGACACGGTGGTAGAGTGCCGCGGCGCGATCGTTTCCGCTCGTTACGGTGAGTGAGAGTTTACGAAAACCCCGGTCGACCAGCGACTGCGCCGCGACCTCGAGCAGCAGCGTTCCAAGGCCCGAGCCACGCGCCCGTACCGCGGTGCAAAGCTGCGTCACATGCTCAACATCCCCGTGCACTCGTGAGCACAGCAGCAGGCCAGCAAGCGCCCCCGTGTTGCGGGAGACGAGCACCTGTGACACCTGCGGATCGAACGTGCCGCAGCCTGGGAAGCGGATGATATTGTGCAGGAATCGCAACGAGCCTGAAACAGAGCGGTACTGATCGTTGATGGTCGAGTCCAGATGCCCTTCATAGGCGTGGGCGATCAGCGAGCCGGCAGGCTGGAAATCGGACTCTTGCCAAGTGCGCAGTTCATATCCGTGCGAGGCAAGCGCCCCTACGCGGGCGGACGTGTCGGCGATCGCTTTGGTACGCAGGTCCATGTCCATGAAGACCCGGCCGTACACACCGAAGCCGAAAGCGCGAAACAGCTCCGCATGCACCTCATGTGTGTGCAGCAGCAACTGGGACTCAATGCGCTCGACCCCTGGTGAGTGCTGCAGCAACGCGATCAGGTGCCGCAGCAGCGTCGCTTCAATCTCAGTTTGCGTGTGGCCTGCCTCGCTGTCGTCCAGCGCGAACACGTCGCCGATGACCGCCTTGCGATCCTCATACACGCAAAACGTGTAGCCCAGCACGCGACCGTTTTCAAGCGCCACAAAGCCGGGCAGTACTCGTGCGTCGAGATACTGAAACAGAAGATTGATCGAGGTGCGATAGTCCCAGTCAAGACGCTGCTCCCAAACGAGGGTCTCCGCCTCCAGCACCGGGCGCAGGCTGTTTGCGGAGAAATGCCGGAGGTCGAGGATTTCGAGCTGCGGCGTTGCGGGCTGGGCGAACGCGTTCACGGGGGAGGTCCTTGTTTTCGAAGCATACTCCTCAGAGGACGCCCATGGTGCGGAACAGGCTCGGGTCAGACCTGTTCGTGTCCTGCTTCGCGACTTACTTCGCGCCCTGCCCGGCGTCCTGCTCGGTATTCTGTTTAGGTTCGACGAGATAGACGATCAGGCCCTGCTCGGGGACCGTGAACAGCTCGCGGTACTGCCTGCCGGCCAGCCGCGCAGGCAGTTCCTTGAGGAAAGGCTCTCGCGAGATGAGCAGATGGCGCCCAGAGGGGATCGGGTTGCGGTCATAGTTGAGAACGCGTCCGTCGCGGTAAAAGGAAAGTCCGTACTCCACATCGCGGCGCACGCGAAAGACCGCGACGGAGCCTCGTTCCGGCGAGAGCTTCGCGAGCAGCTGCGCGACCGGACGTGGCGAGTAGGTCAGGTCCAGCAGCTCGATGGTTCGCTTGCTGCCCCTCACGGCCGGAATCCCGAACACCGGACCCACGCCGAAGATGAAGATCAGCAGCACGACCAGAGGCACCATGGTCGCGGCGCGCAGGCGTGGCAGGCCGAAGCGCGCGACGGTGACCAGGATGAGCAGAGCCGAGCCCAGGCCAGCCATCGCGGCGGCGACCGCGATGCGCGCCGAAGGGTGCAGCCCGCCTTCGAGCAGGTAAGAGGGCGCGAGCAGGACGGAGGTCGTGAGCAGCCCGGCCAGCAGCGCGTGGCCGCCCAGCAGCCACGGGGAAAGTCCCTTGCCCCGCATGCGGTTCAGGTAGTCGCCCGTGAGAATCGTGAGCGGCGGGATGGAGGGCAGGATATAGCCGGGCAGCTTGGAGTCAGACGTCGAGAAAAACAGGATCGGCAGCAGCGCCCAAATGACCAGGAACTCGGGGAATGCGTCGCCTGCCCGCTGGAAGCCTCGGTAATGGCCCTTGGCGCGCCTGGCTCGCCATTCGGCGAAGCTTTCGCGCACGGCCGAAACCAGGGCAGCGACCGACAGAACTGCCCACGGTACGAGCGAGAGCAGCACGACCGGAATGTAGTACCAGAGCGATTGCTCGTGCTCGAAGCGATTGGTCGCGAAACGCTCCAGGTTGTGCTCGAGAAAAAAGACGTGGAGAAAGTTCGGGTTGCGGCGCTGTACGGCGATGAACCAGGGCAGCACCATCGCGAGATAGAGCACCGCGCCGGGCCACCAAAAGGTGCGGCGCAGCACGGTCCACTCGCGCCGCAGCGCGGCAAAAGCGACGATGATGAGCAATGCCAGGAACGGCGCGACCGGCCCCTTGGCGAGGGTGGCTGCGCCGAGAAAGAAGTACAGGTCGAAGAGCCAGAACTTCGAGTCGGTCTCGTACCAGGCGTACCAGCCGAGCATGGCAATGCCGAAGGGCGCGGCGAGCTGCATGTCGGTAGATGCGCCGCGCGCGAAGCTCAGGATGCCGGCGCAGGAAGCGGTGAGCAGCGCCGCGTCGAGATGGCCTCCAGGACGGAAGCGCTTCATGTGGAGGTAAATCAGAACCACAAGGGTAAAGGCGAAGGTAGCCGAAGGGAGCCGGGCCGACCAGTCGTGTACGCCGAACTCCTGAAAGGAGAGCATGGCGCGCCAGTAATAGAGGGCCGGTTTTTCAAGCCAGGGCTTGCCGTACAGGATCGGGGTGACGTAGTCATGACGCGCCAGCATCTCGCGGGCGACCTGCGCGTAGCGCGGCTCATCGGCGCCGACCAGGCCCAGGCCTGCCCCGCCGAACAGCGGCACAAGCCCGTAAAAAAACAGAATGGCGGTGAGCCCGGTCAACGTGAACAGTTCCCAGGCTGTCGCGGGTTGCCACAGGCGATCGCGCCAGGAGACAGGGCGCGTTGCCGTAAAGGTTTTCTTGCTATCCGTCACGTCTCTTTTTCACGTCCACGGGCAGTGGCCCAGCGCTGACGAGGAACGCGAGGCAGGCTCGCCCCGATGCGCTGCGATCTCGACGGCGAGAGCAGATTCTGTCTGTATGCTGCGTGTTCGCTGCCCTTCAGGCTAACAGAGGCCGCCATCAGCCC
>CAXTSA010000120.1:0-3475 GCA_964246755.1 uncultured Acidobacteriaceae bacterium | reverse complement strand
CTGGCCGGTGGGCTCCGGAAGGTTCACGGCGGGTTGCTCGGGCTGCGCGGGCGCATACTTGTTGCGCTTGCGGGTGCGCGTCAGCAGTTCGTCGATGCGGCCCGCCATGCGCTCAGAGCGGTCGGCGTGGAATTGCAGATCCGGCACGTGCCGCTTGCCCATGCGATCCTTTAATTCCGCGCGGATCCAGCCGCGCGCGGCCGTGAGGCCTTCGATGGTGCTCGCCTCGGCCTCGGGACCGCCGTCGACCTGCACGTATACCTCTGCCGATTTGCCGCCCGGATTGAGCAGGACCTGGGTAACGTGGGCCGACTGAATGCGCGGGTCGGAAAGGTCGCCGAGAATCATCGCATCGACTTCTTCGCGAATCGTCTCCGCTACGCGGTCCTGGTGGTACTTGCGTGCGCGTTGTTCCGGCATAGTTCGGGTTCCTTCTGTCTGGGGCGTGACTGTCTGGTACTTTATCGCTGCGGTCTGCGCTCGCCCGGCGCCTGTGCTGGTGCCTGCGGCGGTACTTGCACCTGAGTTTCCAGTTTATTCAGGCGTTCCGTGATGATGTTGTAATTGATAAGACTGTTAAACTGAACCATCATCTGCATCTGGAAATCCTTGATCGAGGCTTCGAGTCTGTCGAAGCGAGCGTCCACCCCATTAAAGCGAGCGTCCACTGCGTCGAAGCGAAGATTCATATGCTCTTCCAGCGAATCGATGCGTGTGTCTAACCGCTGTTCCACAGCATCGACTCGAGCGCCAAGTGCGTCGATCCGAGCGCCCGTGCGCTCTTCCGCCGCGTTCAGCTTTAGTTCGAACTGCTTCTCCAGCGAGTCCACGCGTACGACTAGCGCGCGAACTTCCGGCGCGAGCAGGTCCTGAATAACCTTCCGGACTCCCTCGACCGCCCCAATCAGATCACGCTCGCTCATGCAACCTCCGCTGAAACTCTAGTCTACAAATTCAGCCCAGCTATCCACAATTTCGGCGCTCAGATCGGTCACGATGCGATGTGCGGCGGACTCTACCTGTAGGAGCTGCCCTTCAAGGTATGGCCGAGAGCTAGAGATTGCGGCCACCCCGATCACCGCCGTCTGCCAGGTGACCGCCTCGTCCAGCTCGGCGACCGAGATGTTGAAGCCGTGGCGCAGCTTGTCTTTGAGGCTGCGCACTACCTGTCGCCGGTCTTTCAGCGACCGGGCGTGCTCTATTCGTAGTTGCAGTGTCAGTGTGGCGAGCGGCATACGCGGGAAAAGGGAGGGGCCTGAAAGCCCTCCCTTCAGAATAAGCCCCGTTCGGGCCCGCATCGCAAGTTACTATCGCCCGACAGTTACTATCGCCCGACTGGAGGCACTTATTGCGCCTGCTTAACCTCGGCCTCAATGTCGGTCCACTCATTCGCTGCGAGACGGAGCGAAGCGGCGGCTGTGTTTTCTTCAAGGTGCTTAACCGACGAGGTGCCCGGGATAGGCAGCATCACCGGCGAGCGGTGTAGCAGCCAGGCTAGCGCTAACTGCGAAACAGTTGCGCCGTGGCGTCTTGCTGCTGTGTCGAGCGGGCCGCCCTCACGGGCCAGCTTGCCGGCCGCCACCGGGAACCATGGGATAAACGCGATATTGTGCTTCTCGCAGAACTGGAGCGTGTCCTCATGCTGGCGATCGCCGATGTTGTACTGGTTTTGCACACTGGCGATGCGCACAACCTTCTGCGCCTGCTCGATCTCGTGCGGCTTGACTTCGGAGAGGCCCACGTGGCGAATTTTGCCCTGCTGCTGCAGCTTCGCGATCGGCTCGAGCGACTGCTCCACCGGCACCTTGGGGTCGATGCGGTGTAGTTGCCACAGATCGATGCGCTCGACCTTGAGGTGGCGCAGGCTCATCTCGACCTGCTGGTGCAGGTACTCCGGCCGGCCTACCGGGAGCCACTGTCCCGGACCTGTGCGCGTGTTGCCTCCCTTGGTCGCGATGACCAGGCCAGTCTTGTAGGGGTGTAGGGCTTCCGCGATCTGCCGCTCGTTAATCTCTGGCCCGTAGGCGTCGGCTGTGTCGATAAAGTTGATGCCGAGCTCGACCGTGCGTCTGAGCACACGGAGAGCCTCTTGGGGATCCTTCGGTTCGCCCCAGACACCTTCGCCTGTGAGGCGCATAGCGCCATAACCCAGGCGGTAGATCGGAAGGTCGCCACCAAGCTGGAAGCTGCCGCTATCGGCTGCGTTGATCGTCGTCGTGTTTTTCGGAGTACTCGTCGCGGTTGCCATACTAAATCAGATGAAATGGGTAGGGGAACGGGTTCACCGCGACGCCGGCTTTTACTTAGGCCCGGTCGCCTGCACACGCGCGAGCTGTGCCGGGTCAGGCGGCGCGGTGGCGTAGCTGACGCCGAATAGACATACCAGCGCGGCCACGAGCGCCGGAAAAATCGCATCCCGGTCGGCAAGCATTGCGGGCAAGTGTGCGTGAACTATCGGCGTATCCCAAAAGACGGTGATCAGCGTGCCCACAGCGATCGCCGATACCGCGCCATTGGCGTTCACCCGCTTCGAGTAGAAGGCGGCCAGCACCACCGGGGTCAGTGTGGCCGAGTAGACCGTGTACGCGTAGAGCGTCGCCTTCAGAATCGAGCCCGTGTGTAACGCCTGGTACAACGACCAGATGCCCAGCAGCACGACCGTGAGCCGCGAGACGATCAGTATCCGCTTGTTCGAGGCATTTTTCGCGATGTAGCGCACGTATACGTCGTTGATCAGGTTGGTCGCGGGCGAAAACAGGTAGTTGTTCGCGGTCGAGATGACTTTCGCGAACACCGAGCCCATCAGCAGAGCGCCGAGAAAAGCAGGCATGGAGTGCAGCGCAGTGTAGGCGATGATCTCGCGCCCTTTGGGGTGACCGTGCGACTGGAGCGCGAGCGTGTGGCCGAGCATCGCAATCAGCACGATCACAGTCTCGAGGATCACGGTCCCGAAGATCCACCAAACCGTGGCCACGCGGGCTTCACGCGCGGACTTTGCTGAGAAGAACTTCTGGTACATCGACTGATTGCCGAGCATAAGAAGGCAGGTCGGCAGGAAAAGCTCCAGCGCGCGGATATGCGGGTAGTCGCCGAACGTGGTGAAGTGCGAGGGGGGCAAGCTTGCGTGAAAAGCGCTCCAGCCGCCGGCACTGTGCAGCAGCACGGGGAGCGCGGCGAGCAGCGTCCCGGTCGCGAGCAGGCCGATAAACAGATCCATGTACGCGACCGAGCTCATACCGGCGAGCGCCGTGAAGCAGATCACAAACGCCGCGATGATGTATTTGCCCAGGTCGGGCGTGATGGTGTGGGGAAAGATGAGGCTCAGGATGTCGCCCCCGCCAATTAATTGGTACGAGGTGATGGCGGTGTACGCGAACAGGATCGCGAAGACGCCAAGCACGCGCCCGCCCTGGCTGTAGCGCGCTTCGAGCAGGTCCGGGATGGAGTACTGCGCGACCCCCCGCGCGCGCGGCGG
>CAXTSA010000119.1:6121-8122 GCA_964246755.1 uncultured Acidobacteriaceae bacterium | reverse complement strand
GATAAAGATCTCGTTGCAGACTGTGACGGGGCTCTTGACCATGCCGGTGCCGGCGCAGGTTTCGCACTGCACGCTCAAGGTGCGCTCGAGCGACTGCTTGACGCGTTTGCGCGTGATGGCAACCAGCCCGAAATCATTGAACTGCAGCACCTTGGACGGTGCGCGATCCACCTTCATCGCCTCTTCGAGCGCCGCGAGAACCCGGTTACGATTTTTACGCTCGTCCATGTCGATGAAGTCGATCACGATGATGCCGCCGAGATCGCGCAGGCGAATTTGGCGCACGATTTCCGGAATGGCATCGAGGTTGGTTTTGACGATTGTGTCTTCGAGCCGCGCTGTTTTTCCGACGTACTTGCCGGTGTTGATGTCGATGGCGACCAGCGCTTCCGTCTGATTGATCACGATGGACCCGCCCGACTTGAGCCACACCTTCGACTTGAGCGCCTTCGAGATCTCCTCCTGGATGCCGAAGTGTTCAAACAGCGGCGTTTCCTTGGTGTAGAGCTTGACGCGACGCACCAACGAGGGCTGGAAGCGGTTGAGGAAGCGCACGATCCGCTCGTACTCCTGCTCCGTATCGACCCAGATGGTCGAGAAATTGCTTGAGACCTGATCGCGCAGAATCCGTTCGACGAGGTTGAGGTCGTGGTAGATCAGTGCGGGCGCCTTCGCGGTGTCGGCGCGCTGCTTGATCTCGGTCCACAGGCTGATCAGGAAGCGCAGGTCAGCGCGAAGCTCTTCTTCGCTCGCGCCATCGGCGGCGGTGCGCACGATAAAGCCGCCGGAGTTCTCGCCTTTTTCGCTGATGAGGATGCGCTTGAGACGCTGGCGCTCCTCGTCGGAGGCGATTTTGCGCGAGACTCCGACGTGGTGCACCGTTGGCATAAAGACCAGGAAGCGGCCGGGGAGCGCGATATGCGAGGTGATACGCGCGCCCTTTTTCGCGATCGGCTCCTTGGCGATCTGAACCAGGATTTCCTGGCCTTGCTTGAGCAGGTCGGAGATGATGGGCAGGTCCTGGGTCTGCGCGGACTGGCGTCGGCCGCCACTGCCGCCGGGTCCCCTGCGACGGCCGACATTGCGGCCTCCGCGACCGGCGCGATCCTCGCCTGCGCGCTCCCCGTTCCGCTCAGGACGCGCCCCTTCGCTTCCCCTGGCAACCGCGGGCTCCGCTTCGTCTTCCTCTTCATCCACTTCCTCAAGGGCAAAAGCGGCAGGACTGTTGTCTTCCTCCTCTTCGAGAGAGCTTTCCATGCGAAGCAGCGGGAGTTCGTCCTCAGATTTGTCTTCCCCATCTTGACGGTTGCGATAGCCTTCTCCGTCGAGGGTTTCCTCTTCCAGGTCTTCTAGATCGTGCTCGTCAGCGTGGGCGTGGATTGGGTCGAAGTCATACTCGTCCTCATCAATGACCTCTTCCTCCAGCAGCCCGGAACCTGGAGAAAACCCTTGAAGCTGGTCGACGAGGTCGGTGAATCGATCACTCGCATGCACGGTGCCAGCCGTTTGCAGATCGATTGATTCGCCCTGTTCGTCGTGTGCGGCCTCGTGCGCCTTCGGGCTGTGAGTCTCGTACGAAGGGGTTTCGGTCGCGACAAACTGCTCATAAAGAGCAGCTTCGCTCGGGCTTTCCACGCTTTCGTGAGCCCCCGGCGCGGTTCCGGGATAGGGAGTTTCGCTGCCCGCCTCGAGAGTGGAGCGCACAGGCTCGTCGGCTTCGATCGAGTGCTCCGCATACATGGCAGCGACTGAACCTTCGGGCTGTTCTCCTTGCGGTTGCGACGCATCGTCAGGCTCCCCGACCGATTCTTCCTTCGCGTCCGGATGACTTTCGCCAAAACCGAACAACTGTGAAAAGCGCAGTTCGCTGGTGGAAGGCGGCGACAGGCGAACGGCTGCCCCGCCATCTTCCGGCTCATACTCCTCCTCTTGCACCTCTGCCGGGGTTACCGCGGCAAACTCGGCAGGCAGGGGCTCGTCGATCACGGACGAGTTGCCTTC
>CAXTSA010000119.1:0-6111 GCA_964246755.1 uncultured Acidobacteriaceae bacterium | reverse complement strand
TTCCGATTCCACGACGCTTGCGGCAGTCTGCTCGGCTTCATCAATGGGCTCAGCTGTCGTCGTGACGCGCTCGCCGCCTTCCACGCCGGGCAGAGCCTCGGCTACGGTCTCAGGCGGAACGTCGCTGGCAGCAGCGATGGCGGCATGTATTTCGTCAATGGCCGGGTGCTCAGAAGCCTGTTCACCCCCGGACCACGAAAATTCGGTGATTGCTTCGGAAGCTGTAGCTTCCGATACCGGTTCGATATCCCGGGGAGAATTTTGCGCCAATGCTTCATCGCTTGCGGAAGCAAGCGATGCGGCTTCGACGATTCCCCGGTCACCGCCGACGGTAGCAGGGGCAGGCGCCTGGCCTTTGTAGCGCGACAGGGACTCGCCAGGCAGCACCGAACCGCCATCCCAGTCCGCCAGGACAACCTCGACCTGCGTGGATGGCCTGGGGGGCGTGTAGTTGACCGGACGGGTGGGCAGCGAGAACTTCGGCTCAGCCATGGGGGCAGCTTCAGGGAATGGGGCTTTACCGGACGCGCTCCCGTACTTTGAAATGGACTCTCCCGGGAGAAGAGTCGCGGCCGGCGACTCGCCCCGTTCGCGCGAATCGGGTGCTTCCGTTCGCGTCTCCCCATCGCCTGCGCCAGCGAACGAGCGCTCGCGGCCGGACCGGTCCCTTCTGCCCGGCCGGCGCTCGCGGGTCTGTGACTGTTCTTGCAGCGGAGCGGCGGCCGAGGCCTGCAGATCAACCCTTTCCGGCTCCTCCTCCTCGTCGAGCACAATGTGAAGCGGGGCTGCTAGACCGCCGGGAGCGCCGCGCTCCGGAAGATCGAAGGGCGCGGTAGCGGGCTGGGACAGGTCGGACTCGAGCTCCGTGACAGAACCGCTATTCGCCGCACCCAGAACCCCGGCGCGCATACCTCCGCGGCGGCGCCCACGGCGGCCACGCCATCTCCGAGTACCCTGCGGGGTCTCCGCGTCCCCTTCATCGCCCTTTTCGTCGCGATCTGCTTCGGATGGCTGCGCGGTACGGAGCGCTGTTGTCGCTGTTGCGCGCTCTTCAGCTGCAGGCGTGCGAACCTGCGGCTCGGCGAGGGGGCGCTCCTCACGGGATCGACCTCCCCGGCGATTGTCGCCGCGGCGCGGACGGCGTTCCCCGGCGGCACTCTCCTCAGTGGCTGGCGCTTCGCTGACCGGGCGCTCACCCGCGCGTTCGGCTGGACGCCGGTCGCCTCCATTGGTGCCGGAGGTCTCATACTCGTCCGCGTCTTCCGAATCCTCGAGGAAATCGGTGACGTAGAGAAACGCGTCGCGCTCCAGACCGACGTCGACAAACGAGCTTTGCATGCCGGGCAGCACGCGGGTGACCCGGCCCTTGTAAACGGAACCGGCTAGGGTGTACTCGTTTTCGCGCTCATAGTAGATCTCGGCGAGCTGCTCATCTTCAATAATGGCCAGCCGCGTTTCATGCGGCGTGGTGGAAATGCAGATTTCTTTTGCCATGGTGCCTCTTTCAGGCAAGGAGACCGGGGCAAGCCGCGGAGCGGGCAGAACGGAAATGTTCGGAGGGAGAGAGGCTGATCAGCAGAAAGAAACTTGCCCCGGAAGCTTGTCTTGGCTACCGCGAAACATAGAGGTATGCGCTTGCCTGCCCCAAAAGGGCGAGAAAAATACCAAGCAACACGGGTGTTGACTGCGGAAAGACTCCGATTCCAAAGGGGGCGTGAGGGGATGGTGACCGCGTCAACCTGCAAAGGTGCTGGTGGGGCCGTTTCCCATCCTCGTTCGCTCATTCCCATATTCCTGCCCGGCCGGGGCCTACACAGGTCCGCCTGGCCGGTTCGTAGTTCGTCTTCAAAAACTGCTTGGGCTGCTCTTCTCAACGGTTCCCGAGAAGGTGCAGCCGTGACTCAAAATCCCTGGCACAGCGTCCGCTGAAGCGGCAGGCGTACCGAAATTCGCTCCGCCTTAATTGACAAAGCGATTCATGCGAACATTCATGACCATCCCGAGCGCCAAGAACGTGAACAGAACTGAAGATCCACCATAGCTCATCAATGGCAGCGGGATGCCGGTTACGGGCATAAAACCAATCACCATCCCTACATTGACAGCAATTTGGAAGATCAGTACCGCGACAACTCCCATCACCAGCAAGGTTCCGGAGAGGTCGGCGGCGGTTTGAGCGTTTTGAATCAAACGCATCAATATTAGGAAGTATAGCAGCAGCACCGCCACCGCGCCGACAAAGCCATGCTCCTCGCTGAAGGCGGCGAAGATGAAATCCGTATACGGGATCGGCAGAAAATCGCCCTGCGTCTGTGTGCCTTTGGCCACGCCTCGGCCGAAAATGCCGCCGTCGCCGACTGCAATGAGCGACTGGCGAATCTGATAACCCGATCCGCGCGGATCGTTGTCCGGATTGATGAAGCTGGTGAGCCGGGCTTTCTGGTATGGCTTGAGCACCTTGCCGCTGGACCACACGCCGCCTACCAGGGTGAGGCCGACGATTGCGAGGATTGTGGCCTTCTTCCAAGGAATGCCGCCGAGAAACAGCCCAACCAGCAGGATAGGCGAGTAGGTAAGCGCGGTTCCGAGGTCCGGCTGCTTGAGCACCAGCAGCATAGGCACGGCGACCAGCGCAATGCCCTTACCGATGTCGGCCCACGTCATCTCCTTACCGATGCGCTTGGCAAAGTAGCGCGCGACCGCGACGATGAGCACGATTTTGACCCACTCCGACGGCTGGAAGTGGATGCCGCCCGGTAGCTTGATCCAGCGCCGAGCGCCCAGAACCTTGGAACCGGCCACCAGAACGACAACCAGCGACGCGATGCAGAAACCGTAAATCCAGGGGATTGCGTCGAGCAGCGCATGGTAATCGATGCGGCTGACAACGAACATGGCGACGAGGCCACCGGCCAGCCATAAGACCTGAGTTTTCTCAAAGCCGACAAACTTGGTGTGCAGGGTGGCCGAGTAGATTTCGAGCACGGACAAGACCGAGAGAACCAGCACGAAACCGAGCAGCGTCCAGTCGAAATCGCGGAAAGAAAAAAGCCGTCCCTTCATCGAGCAGCAGCTCCCTGAACCTGCGCTCCCTGAACCTGCGCTCCCTGAACCTGCGCTCCCTGAACCTGGATGACAGGACCGGCGTAACTGGCGAGAGTCGCTGCCGATGCAGGACGGTGCTTCGGGTGCAGGATAGCCGAAGCCGCAGGCTCCCGCACGCGGTGAACCGGAAGCCAGAAGTGGCCGCCCTTCATGCTCGCGGTAGGCGAGCTTGACGGCACCGCGAGGGGAGCGGGCTTGCTACCCGGACCGACGGGCGTGTTCACCGCTTTCTCACTCGGCTTGGTTCCCTGCTTCTGCACCCCGTCCTTCTCGCCCGGCGCGGACCAGACCGCGCCTACCTCAACTGCGGGCGGCGGCGGAGGCGCCTGCAGGTTGTGCTCAAGGCGACGCTGCTTATCGACAAACGTCTCAATCACCTGCGCGGCCAGGTGGGCCGAACCGGCGCCCCAGCCGCCATGCTCCCACAGCACGACGACGACGATGTCAGGATTGCGCCGGGGTGCGACACCGACAAACCAGGCATTGGCGCGGCCATTCTTGTCTTTCGAGACGCTCTTGGCTCCAAAAGAGTGGTTCAGAACCTGCGCTGTACCGGTCTTTCCGGCGAAATCGATGCCCTCCAGATGGGACGCATATCCGGTACCTCCCGGCATGCTGGTGGTCGCCGCCATGCCGTCCGTAATGACCTGCCAGGCAGCCGGGTCGATGTGCACCTGCGTGGCACCTGAACCGGGATAGCTTTCGAGCATGGCCTGTTCGTACTGGGCCGGCAGTTCATTTGGAAAAACGACGTGCGGCCGCTGCAGATCGCCGCCCGAGGTGATGCCGCCGATCGCGCGCGCGAGCTGGATTGGCGTCAGCGCAACCGCTCCCTGCCCGATACCGACCGAGATCGTCTCGCCCGCATACCACTTTTCATGGTAGTTGCGCATCTTCCACTCTTCGCTCGGCATAATGCCCGAGGCCTCATTCGGCAGATCGACACCGGTCTTCTTGCCGATGCCTAAACGATGCGCCCAGTCCGCGATTTTCTCAATGCCGAGCCGCTGCGCCAGAGTGTAGTAGTAGGTATCGCAGGACAGCGGGATGGCATTGTGGATGTCCACGTTCCCGTGGTGGGCATCGCAGGCGAAGAAGTGCCCGTAGAAGCTGGCGCCCCCCTGGCAGTTCACCTTCAGCGTCTGCGCGACGTTTTCCTCGAGCCCCGCGACCGACATGATGACCTTAAAGGTAGACCCCGGCGCAAGCTGCGCCTGGATAGCTTTGTTCAAGAGAGGATGGTCGGGGTCGGTGACCAGCTTGGTCCAGTCATCGCGCCCGATCCTGACCGCGAACCGGTTCGGATCGAAGACTGGCCGCGAGACCATCGCCAGCACCTCGCCCGTGTGCGGATCCATCGCGATCATGGCGCCGTTGCGATCGCCCATCGCATTTTCGGCCGCGCGCTGGATGTCGAGATCGATGGTCAGCTTGAGGTCTTTCCCCGGAACGGCGGGCTCATTACCCAGCACCCCAACCTCGCGCCCGTGCGAGTCGACCAGCACGTCATGCGAGCCGTCGGTCCCGCGCAGGAGCTGGTCATAGGTCTCTTCCACGCCCGAACGACCCACCACATCACCCGGCGTGTAGTACGCATACTGCGGGTTCTGCAGCATGTCCTCGCTCACCTCGCCGACATAGCCGATCAGGTGGGCGGCGAAACCGTCGCGCGGGTAGAGCCGGCGCTGCTCATTGATGAGTTCCAGCTCCGGCAGCTCGTCCCGGTGCGCCTCGATAAACTCCTGCTCATCGGGCGTGATGTCCTGCTTGAGCGGGATCGGCTGGTACTTCGACGAGATACCGAACTTCCTGACCGCCGCCTCGATCTGGTCGGGCGTCATGTTCAGTCCTCGCGCGATCAGCGGCAGGTCGGCCTGAAGATCACGCCCCTGCTCGTGCACCAGAAAGCAGGAAACCGATGGATAATTGTCCACAACGAGGCGGCCATCGCGATCGAGCAGACGTCCGCGCGGGGCCAGAATCGGCACCTTGCGCACACGGTTCGCCTCGGCCAGCGCACGGTAATTCTCCTTGCCGACAACCTGGAGACGCCAAAGCCCCGCGACGAGGATCAGCAGGACGGCGACAACAATGTACTGGACTGCCGAAAGCTTGGCTGCCGGGATTTCCTGTTCGCGATTGAGCATAGGGGAACGCCAGGCGCTATAAGAACTTGCCCCGGTTGGTAACAGAATAGCGGCTTTCCTGCGAGGGAGTGAAGCAGAAGGCTAACTCCCCTGGTTACCTTCGGAACCCACTCCATCAACCGCGGTTGCCGCGGGTGAGATCGAGCAGGGCAAACAGGAGGACGCCGACCGCAGCATTGACCACAGCACGCACAACTTCATGGAGAGTGCTCCATCCAAGCGGTTGGGCCAGGAGCCGCTCGACGAGAACCCAGTACAGTCCGCTGTGGAGCAGCGAGAGCGCAAAGGTGAACAGGAGCCGTGCAGCGTGATTCTCCGTATCGATGCGGTTGCCGAGCATCCCGGCAACATAGCCGATGACCGTCTTGGTGATCCCGAAAACGCCGAGCGGTTCACGGGTGATCGCGTCCTGGAGTATGCCGATGACCGCGCCCGAACAAAGGCCCACGACAGGACTGCGCTTCGCTATCGCGAAATAGATCACCAGCAGAAGCGGCAGGTCCACGATGCCGGCCGGCGCAAAGTGCACCGGCACAAACGAATCGAGGCCGATGGCCAGGATGGGCGCGAACAGAACCAGCCAGAACGGCAGAGTGGGCGCTTCGGTTTCGCGACGGGAAGCAGCGAGAAGAGCCATGCGTTAGCGCTGCTCCCTGGGCGGAGCGGCTGGTTGCGCTTGTGGCGCGGGCGCGGGCGGGCGGCTGCCATCATCCGGAACAACCTCCGGGGTGCGGCGACGGGGAGCCGTTGCCGGGGTGCCGGGCCCGTTTGGAGGACGCGAGACCGCTCCCGCTGGCGATGGGGTGGCGGTTCGGGGCTTGGCGGTTTGCGGCGCAACGCCAGTCGAGCGGGTGGCGCT
>CAXTSA010000118.1:8021-8241 GCA_964246755.1 uncultured Acidobacteriaceae bacterium | reverse complement strand
ACGGAGAGTTGGTAGTCCTCACCCGAGCCTGCCAGCGAGACGATCAATGGGGCTGCGCTGCTCGTGACCGCGAGCGTGCCTTCGCGATTGCCGATCACGCCGGGGGTGAACACGATGCCGATCTGGCAGGATGCGCCTGGCGCAAGGCTCGCTCCGCAGTTGCTGGAGGCCATGGCGAAGTCCGAGCCCGTTTTCGCTCTGCGCCAGATCGCAGCGCGGC
>CAXTSA010000118.1:0-8011 GCA_964246755.1 uncultured Acidobacteriaceae bacterium | reverse complement strand
TGGTTGCTGACGGTGACGACCTGCGGAGGCGTTGCGATCGCATACGCGTATGGGCCGAAATCAATGTTGTTGGGCGAGGCAAATGCGTCCGGCGGCGCGGCACCCTGCCCGGCGAGAGTCACCGTCTGGGTATGCTGCGCATCCGTGATGGTCAGCACTCCCGTGACGCCGCCGGTAGCCTGCGGTGCGAAGGTGACGGCGATGGAGCAGGACGCGTGCCCGCCCAGGCTTGCTCCGCAGTTGTTCGCGACGATAAACGGCCCGTTTGCCGGCATTGTGCTCGTCTTGATCTGCGAAAGTGCGGCGTCTCCCGAGTTGGTGAGCGTGACCGCCTGTGCGGGGGAGACTTTGCCCACCTCGGTTAGCGGAAACGCAAGCGAGCCAGTGTTGAGCGTGTCGGTGGCCGGGGTGAGACCGATGCCCGTGAGCTGCGTCGATTGCGTTTCGGAGCCGTCGGACACTGTAAAGAGGCCGGTACGCTGTCCGCCGGCGGTTGGAGAGAAGCTGATGTTCAAAGAGCAGGAGGTGCTGGGAGGCAGTGTTGCGGTGCAACTCGAGGACCCGATCGCGAAATCGCCTGTGATCGACAGCGGCTGTAGGGCCATCGGGCTCGGGCCCAGGTTCTCCACCGTGAGGAGGGTTGGCGAGGTCTCGCTGCTGCCGACCAGCAGCGGCGTCGCGAAGGGTAAGGTCGTCGGGTTGAGCACGAGCGCGAGCCCCGTTCCGCTGAGCGAGGCCGTCGCGTTGGGCGTACCGGCGCTGCCGGAGATTGAGAGCGTGCCCGGCAGGCTGCCGCTCGTCATGGGCTCCAATTCGACGGAAAAGTTGCAGGTCGCGTGACCGGCGAGCGTGCCGCCGCAGTTACTTGCCGTGAGGATGTACTGGCCTGCAAGTACCGGGAGGCCGAGGCTGGTGGCAACATCGCCGCTATTGCTCAAAGTGAGCGTCTGCGGGGCGGAGGTGGTGCGTATGGCCTGTCCGCCGAAGGCAAGCGAGGCCGGTGTGAAGTTAAGTCGCGCGGGCAGCAATCCAGTGCCGTCGAGCGCGACCCGTGCCACCGGGCCGCCGCTCGCGCTGCCGGCGACGGTGAGTGTTCCGCTCCGGTCGCCGCCCGCTGCCGGGGTAAACGCGACGGTTACGGCGCAGGAGGCCGGCGCGATGTTGAGGCTTGCTCCGCAGTTGTTCGCGGTGATGGTGTAGTCGGCCGACGAGACCTGTGGAGGACTGAGCGGCACATTCACGCCGCCAGGATTATTGAACGTGACGGTCTGCGCCGCGCTGCTGCTGCCAACCACCGTCGAAGGGAACTTTAGAGAGTTCGTTGAGGCTGCGAGTGCGCCGGGCGGCACGCCCGTGCCCGAGAGCGGGGCTGTGCCGTTGCTGCTGCCGCCGCCCGACGCCGGCACCGTGAGCAGCCCGTTGACCGGACCCGAGCCGCCGGGTGTGAACGAGACCTGTAGCGTGCACGCGACGCCCGGCGCCAGGCTGTTACCGCAGCCGCTTGTCACTCCGAAACCGGAACCGGAATTCGTAAACGGGATGCCCAGCGAGACAGCGGCTCCGCCCGTGTTCTGGACCGTGACGGCCTGCGTCGCCGTGGAGTTCACGACAGTGGGCCCGAATGCAATGGCTGTGGGCGTGAACGTGAGGTCGCCTGCGGTCACGCCGTTGCCCTCAAGCGTCGCTGTGGCCGTAGCCGAGCTGCCGCCGTAAGTCCACGGCAGCGTCAGCGAGCCTGTGCTGTTCGCCGTGGACGTGGGTGTAAACGTGACCTGCACCAGACAGTTGGCGCCTGCCTGCAGGGTTGTACCGCAGTTCTCGCTCACGCTGAAGCCGGCGCCTGTGGTGGAGGCATTTCCGAGACTGACGGCGAAATCACCGGTGTTGGTTGCCGTGATGCTTTGTGTGCTCGGCGTATACAGGACCACGGAGGGGAAGCTGAGATTTCCGGACGAAAAGGACAGGCTCCCCGGTGCCCCACCGATGCCGGCAAGCACGGCCTGGGCAGGGTTCGGCGTTCCGTCGTTTGCAATCGTGAGCGGCGCCGAGCGGGATCCCCTTGTGCTCGGAGTGAAAGAAACGGAGACGGTGCACGAGCCGTTTGGCGGGATCGGGGCGGACATAGCGCACGTGGCGCCGGTGATGGAGAAGTCGCCCGGGCCGATCGCCGGTGCGGCGGTCAGGTGGACTGGGATGTCGCCGCTATTTGTCACGGTGACGGTGCCGGGCGCGGAGCTTCCGAGAGCGACTTTTCCAAAGTCCGCTGGGGAAACAAGCAGCGCAAGCTGGCCGGGGTTCAGGCCGGTGCCGTTCAGGGCGACCGTAACGGTGTTTGACGATCCCCAGGGCACCGTGAGTTGTGCGGGGAGCGCGCCCTTTGCGACGGGCGCGAAGCTGACGGACAACACGCAGGATTGCGCGGCGGCGAGCGAGGAGGGGCACGAACCTGAAAGCGAATAGTCCTGAGCGCTCCCATAGAGGCCTGGTCGCCCAAGCGTCACAGGCGAGCCGCCCGTGTTTTGGACCGTAACGCTCTGCACCGCGCTCGCACTGCCGATGGCCTGGGACCCGAACTGCAGCGAAGTCGGCGAGGCGCTGATCGCTCCCGGCTGCAGCCCGTTGCCGTTCAGAGCTGCCGTCACCGGGCCGCCGGACATGTTGCCGGGGAGCGTGAAGGTGCCGCTTTGCGCGCCAAGACTGCTCGGTTCGAAAAGGATCGAGATGGTGCAGGTCGCGTTCGGCGAAAGCGTTGCAGGAGAGACTGGGCAGTCATTGCCGCTGATCTGGTATTGCGCGCTGACCGACGGCGTTCCGAGCGTGACGGGAACGCCGCCCGTGCTGGTTACGGTGAGACTTTGCGGGGCGGATGCCGCGCCCTGCGTCGTATCCGGGAAGGAGAGCGAGGCCGGCGATGTCGGCGGGCTGGTGGTCAACGTCACGGCGGCCGGAGCGGCGCCGTGGCCAATCAGCGGAAGCATGGCAGGCGCGTTGCTGAAGCTGCCGTTCAGCGTCAAGGGGGCGTTGTACGCCCTGGTGTCTGACGGCGCGAACGTCAGCTGCAATGTGCAGGCCGCGGTGGCGACGAGCGTTTGTGGAATGGAAGCGCAGGTGCCGCCCGTGATCGCGAAGGGAGCCGCCACCAGTTCCGACGTGATCTGTGCGGGATTGGCGCCCGTGTTGGTGACGGTTACGGTTTGCGGGGGCGAGGTCGCATTGGCCGCGGTCGGCGGGAAATTGACGGATGGCTGGTTGAACGAGAGCATGCCCGCCGCGGTGCCCGCGCCGGAGAGCGCCGCGCTCGCGCTGGTGCTGTTGTAGTTGAGGGTGAGGGTGCCCGGGCGCGTACCGGTCGCCGACGGGGTAAAGGTGAGCGAAATAGTGCAGGTGTTGCCGGTCGCGAGCGAGCCTGTGCAGGTGTTCGTCGCGACTGCGAAATCTCCGCTCACGCTCACCGAGCCAAGCTGTGCGGCGCTCCCGCCGGAGTTCGTGACGACGAGGCTTTGCGGGGCGGAAGTGGTTCCCTGCTGCTGAGGCTGGAAATTAAGCGGGTTGGGCGAAAGCGTAATGGCGGGCGGCGGCAGGCCGTTGCCGCTGAGGGTTGCGGTGACCTGCTTGGCCGGAATGCTCGGGGACGGCAGCGTGAACAGCCCGGGGCGACTGCCCGTCGTTGTCGGGGCGAATGCAATCGAAACCGAGCAGGTCGCGCCGCCGGCAAGGGTCGCGCCGCAGCTGTTAGCGAGGGTGTAATCGCTGGAAACGGTGGGTGTCCCAAGCTGCGCCGGGACGCCGCCGGTGTTCGCGACCGTGATGGTCTGCGCCGGCGATACGCTGCCTTGCGCGGTGTCTGGGAATGGAAGCGATGAAGGCGTGAGGGTGAGGAAGGCTGGGGCGACGGCGCTTCCGCTGAGATTGACCGTGAAAGGGCCGCCGGGCGCGGAGCCCGTGATCTGGAACTGCGCCGAACGCGGGCCGACGACCACAGGATTGAACACGACCGGCACCGTGCATGAGGAGCCGCCGGCGAGGGTGCTGCCGCAGTTGCCCCCGCCCGCGATGCTGAAATCGTTGATGTTGGAGCCGACGATCGACTGCGCGCCAAGCTGCACAGAGGCCTGGCCTGTGTTGCTGACCGTCACACTCATCGGTGGCGAGCTGGCGCCGGTAGCCGTAACACCAGGGAACTTGATGGAAGCAGGCGTGAGCGTGATAGTGCCGGGCGTCAAACCCGTGCCGTCGAGCGCTGCTGTCAGGGGGCTGCCGCCGGCGCTTGGTTGCACGGTCAGCGTGCCGGGGCGGTCGCCGGTCGCCGTGGGCGTAAACGTCACCTGAACTGTGCAGGAGTTTCCGCCGGCTAACGACGACCCGCAGTTGTTGGTCTGAGCGTAGTCGCCGGGCACCGCGGTGATTTGTCCGATTGTGAACGGGACGGAGCCGCTGCTCGATAGTGTGAAGCTTGCCACAGTGGTGCTGCGCGAACCGACGCCGGCAGACGCGAAGGTAGCGCTCGAAGGCGACAAGCTCGCCTGGGCTACGACCGGTGTTGTCGAGAGGCCAAGCGTCCAGATACCGCGGCCGTAGGTGGCGGCCTCAAGCACGGTGCTGCCGCCGTTGTTGAACACTTTGAGGTCGGTGACCGGCGCGTTCGGCAGGCCCGTGCCGAGTACGCTCCAGCAGTTCTGAAAAGACGTCCCAGTGCCGCTGCACTTGCCGATGTTGTTGGTCCCGTACACCCCGAAGTCGCCGGCGACGTACACGTAGCTGCTGTTGTTCGGGTCCACGGCGATGCTGTTGACCGGTGCGTCCGGGAGTGAGTTGGAGAGGTTGGCCCAGTGCGCTCCCCCATCGGTTGAGCCATAAACAATCGCGCCCTGGCCGCTTGGGAAACCATCGACTCCAACATAGACAGTCTTGCCGGATGGGTCATGGGGGTCGACCGCAATCGAGGAGATGGCCAAACCGCTCGCATTGAACTGCTTGCTCATCGACGTGTTGGTGACCGGATTCCGCCAGAGATCGGTCCAGGTTACTTTTCCTCCGGATTGCGGCACAGTGGCGCCGTAGACATGTCCGCCGACCGTGGCGCCCCCGCCGTTGCCCACTGCGCCCCCATCCGCGGCACCGGCCATGCCCGCGTACATCTGCTCGCCGCCCGCGTTGTAGCTGCCGCCCGCTCCGACCGAGCGCAGCTGGGCGTTTCCGTTGCAGAAGGACCCCTGCGCGTTGTCCAGCATCGTGCTGAGCAGGTTGGAGGAAGTCCAGCCGCCGGTAGCCGGCCCCAGCCACATGCGGCAGGTGCCCAGGATGATATTGGACGGGTTGCCGGGGTCAAGCATCCAGGGCGCGGGGTCGAGGAAGTAGTCGGCGTCGTTCTCAACCTGCGCCCGGCCGATGGCCGGGGTTGTTCCGAACCCGGAGCCGGTGCAGTTGCCGCCGTTCGCGCAGTCGAAGATGGAAACCCCGAAACCGGAGTCAGCGTACCAGTTCGCCGGCGTGTTCGGATCGATGGCGACGTAGCTGCCTTCGCCGGTGAGCAGCTGCTGCCAGGGCGCCCCACTGTTTTGGGCAGCGGTGCTTTCGCTTGCCACGATCCCGAAGCCGCCCATACCGGCGAGCACGAGCGAGCCGTTCGCGGGGCTTACGGCAAGGTGGCTGATCTCGGCCAGCGAACCGATTCCGCCGTTCAGGTTCTGGTAGTGCAACGCATCCGTCGCGGCGCAGACGGAGCCGGTCTGCGAAACGGTGTCGGTTGTGCGCCATAGGCCGCCATCGTTGCCGAAGTAGACCAGCCCGTTCGCGCCGAAAGTACCGTCGATTGCGTGCGCAGAAGGCGCGACCTGGGCACTTGCGCAGGTCTGGTCATTGGTGGTGTTGCGCCACTGGCAACTGTTCGCGAGCGAGCAGCGAAAGATGTCTTCGATCCCGGCGAACAGGACCGTGTCCTGCTGGGAGGAAACAGCCGAAAGCGCGAGATTGTAATCGGCCTGGGGGATGGTTCCGTCCGGCGCGTCGAGCGCCGTATCGCTGATGGGCGTGCCAAAACTAACCGCGCCTGTGTTGCATGAGCTGACGGCTGTGCCGGTGCTCGAGCAGACGTCCTGGTAAAGTCCCTGATCGGTGTTGTTGATGTCGGTAGTAAGCGCGAAGGTGTCGCCCGTGACGGGCTGCACGGCGAGCACGCCGCGGAAGATCGGGCAGCTTGGATTGCCGGTCGCGTGTGGATTTGCCGGGCATTGTGACGTGGAGAGGTTCGCTCCCGGCTGGTGCGCGAGCCGCGTCCAGGTGATGCCGTCGGATGAGGAATAGTAGCCGTGGAAGCGAACCGCCGCGAAGAACAGGTTGCGCTTGGGGTTCCAGACGACGGAGGTAACGGGATTGCCGGGCGGCGAATCGCGGGTATTGGCGGACTGAAGAATGGAATTGGTGCCGTCGGTGATGGTCGCCAGGTACCAGGTCTGGCCGTCATCCTGCGAGTAGTAGAGACCGGCCATGGGCTGGCCGAGTGAGGTGTTCCCGGCATTGACAAGCAAGCCCTCAAGCGACTGGGACACTGCTGCGACGACCAGATGCGGGGTCGCTGTACTCCAGGCAAACCCGGAGAAGCCGGCGCCGACGAAGCTGTAATTGGGGTTACCGTTGATGCTGTCGCGGCTTTGCTGCTTCAAGGCCCAGGTATTACCGCCATCGCCTGAGCGCAGGATGCCGACGCCGTAGTAGGAGTCGAGCGCGTCATTCGGGTCGCCCGTGCCGGCCAGGACCACTTGAGGGTTGCCGGGTTCGACCGAAAGCGCGCCGATTGAGAGCGAGGGGACCGACGTGGATGAATTCGCGAAAGGAGGTAGATCGTCCGTTTTGGGCGTAAACGTCGCGCTGCCGCCGGCCGCGTTGCTGCTCTTCCATACGCCGCCCCCGGTCGCGCCAAGGTACACGGTGTTGCCTGTGGGGTCGTTCGGGTCGACGGCAAGCGAACTGATGCGGCCCGTGACCAGCCCGTAAGCCGGGGTGCTCAGCTGCACCGGTCCGGCGGACTGCCAGGTTGCGGTATTCGTATTGAGGAAGGGTTGCGCTGTCGTGTCGGGGGCGGCTCTCCCGGTCGCAAAGCCGGACGGTGCGGCGTTCTGTCCCGCAGCGAGTGAGGCGTGCTGGGCACGGGCTGCCTCGATGCGCGAGAGAGGCGAAGCGATTGCCGGGGACGCCGCTCCAGAGGGACCCGGGTTTGCGGCAGGGGCAACACCTCGACGCAGCAGGAATCGCCGGTCGGCTGCCTGCTGATGCGCGGCGGGTGTATCCCGCTGCTGCGCGCACACGGCCATGGCTCCTGCCAGGACCAGGAAGAGCAGCGAGCAGCGCCGGAATCGCAGGAAAGGTAAAACCATCGGAGCCCTTTGCCCACACCGTTGCATGCCCAGGGTCTCGCTCGCGCGCGAGGGAAGTCGCCGCGCGCGCGAGGCCCAGAGTTCAAACCTCGCGAAGAGTCCGCGTGGGCGGTCTCTTCCCAAGAAGCTGTTTGCAGCCGGACGGAGTAGTGGGGCAATTATCGGGCGCGCTTCGATTCCGCGAAACGTTACTTTTGTTCGCTAACTGTCAGAACAGTGGCACAGGGAAGCTCTCTGGGAGGGCGCCGGCGTCTTGCATCCTACCCTCCGTAGCCCTGAGGAGAGAGCCGATGAAGGCAGTTGTGCTTGAGGAGACCCGCAGGATCGCGGTGAAGGAAGTCGCGGACGCGGAAATGCGGGAGCAAACGGATGTGCTGATGCGCGTGACGTCGAGCGCGATCTGCGGGACCGACCTTCACTTCTATGAGGGGCGGATGCGTGGGATCGAGGGCGGGATCATCGGGCATGAGCCGCTGGGGGTGGTCGAGGAGGTTGGGTCGGCGGTCGTCAACGTGAAGAAGGGCGACCGGGTGACGGTGCCGACGCACATCTGCTGCGGGTTCTGCGCGATGTGTGTGGAGGGCCACTCCTCGGCGTGCCTGACGACCAACCCTGGCGCGGCTGGAGCGGCCTACGGG
>CAXTSA010000117.1:0-8265 GCA_964246755.1 uncultured Acidobacteriaceae bacterium | reverse complement strand
CAGGATAGAGGTGCTTGGGATCGCTCAGCACCTCAAGCTTCACCAAGTCCCAGCCGCCGGCCTCGCGCGCCAGGCGCAGGGTGCGCACGGCGTCTTCCCCGGTGAAGCAGCCGGCCGTATTGGGCAGCAGAAAATAGCGCCGCGGGTCGATAAAGTCGAGCAGCGACTCGCGCGATCGGTCCAGGTTCACGCGGCGTACCGCGACCGTCACAATCTCGGCGCCCGAGGCCTCGATGGCGGCCTGGGTTTCAGCCCCGTCCTTGTACTTGCCCGTGCCGACGATCAGTCGCGACTGAAATGCCTTCCCTGCGATAACGAGCGGTTCCATAACCATCATTGTAGAGCGAGTCTTCCCTCGCGGACGGAAGCAGACAGCCCTGCCGTCACAGGGGGAGAAGCAATTGCCGGCACTTTTCCAACTCGGAGCTAAAAAGCAGAAGGCCCGCTTGTAAGCGGGCCTTCTGCCGGTGCACTGTTGAGATTGACCTGAGGCATCCTTCGAGCCAAGCTGGGCGCGCATACCCAATACTGCGCGACCGCTCTTGAGATGGGCCTCGGCGTCTTACTTGCAACCGCCAGGTCTAGAGCTGGAAGGAGCCCTAAGCCTCAGTCACCTCACGTGTAGCGTTACATAAACTACAGTCGGAACTTTTCATGTATAGGATCGCCCTCCTTTCCTGTGTAAGAAAAGAGTAGCGCCCGTCGATTCCGAGGTCAAGCCCCGCATTTCCGCCTCGTCGAAACCGAAGTCACTCCACGCTTGCTCACCACGCATGGACAAATCCGTCGCGCTCGCTCAATGTGACGGCCACCCCGAAAAGCCCGCTCAGCGCAGCCTCGGTCAGCAGCTCCCGGCGGCCTCCATCGGCGACGATGCGCCCTTCGCGCATCAGCACCACGCGCTCGATTTCAGGCAGTATGTCGGACAACTGATGCGTCACGAGGATCAGCCCCGTCCCCCTGTGAGCGACCTCCCGCAGCGCCTGCCGCAGCTCGTGCTGCGCCAGCAGGTCAAGCGCATTGGAGGGTTCGTCGAGCAGCAGCATGGCAGGGCGGGGCACCAGCGCCCGCGCGATCATGACCCGGCGCTGCTCCCCGGCCGACATAGCCCCGACCAGCTTGCCGGCAAGATGCGCCGCCCGCATCAGCGCCAGCGCTTCGGTTGCACGAGCTTCCATTTCTGGCGTGACAACGTGGTTCGGCCACAAGGCGGAAGCGCCGAAAAACCCGGCGATCACCGCTTCCATCCCGCTCGCTTTGGGTGTGCGCTCACCCGGCAGCTCCGCCCCGACCACGCCAAACTGCGAGCGGAGCTGGGATAGGTCCCAACGCTCGCGCCCCAGCAGGGTGCAACGCATCGGCGGCTCGCCTTCGCCGGGCACGATCGGATACTGCTCACGCGTCAACGTCCGGATCAGGGTCGACTTGCCGCAGCCGTTCGGGCCCAGCAGCGCGATGTGCTCGCCCAGCGCGACCGCAAGCGAGATGTTGTGCAGCACCACGTCATCGCCGCGCGCGACCGAGACATGGCGCATCGAAAGAAAGCTGTCGGGTGCGGGCCCAAGTCCATCAGGCCCGGCGGTTTTTCCCTGCATCATCCTGCTTATCTTGACAGACCCGCAGAGACAAGGGCCTCCAAGCGCCCCGCGGCGCCTTTCTGTAAAGTAGGAGCGACCATGGCAAATGCTTCTTCGCCCGAACGCGCGCTCGATAGCAATGCTGCTCTGTTACCCGAGGATGCCGTCCCCCGGGGCTTCCTTTTCGGCGCGGCCCGTGCGGGGATCAAGCCCAGCGGCAAGCACGACCTAGCGGGTGTAGCGGCGGCTGAAAACACACGCGCCGCCGCGATGTTTACCAGCAATCGCGTTGCCGCCGCGCCGGTTCTCATCGGTCGCGAACACCTGCGCCAGACCGGCGGAGCCCTGCGCGCCCTTGTCGTCAACAGCGGCAATGCGAACTGCGCGACCGGCACCGCTGGGCTGCAGGCAGCCCGGCAGACCTGTGCATCCGCAGCCGAACAGTTCGGGTGTCTGCCGACGGAAGTCATCCCGAGTTCCACCGGCATCATCGGTGTGCCGCTTCCCGTGGACAAACTCATAGCCGCGCTGCCCGCCCTGGTGGCTGGGCTTGGAGGCGGTGCGGAGGCCTTTTCGTCCTTTGCCCGCGCGATTCTGACCACCGACACGCGCCCCAAGGTCGCCTTTCGAACCCTGCCCGTGCATGGGCAGCTGGTGCGTCTGGCCGGCGCGTGCAAGGGAGCAGGCATGATTCACCCGCGGCTTGCCTCCCCCCATGCCACCATGCTCGCTTACCTCTTTACCGATGCGAGCCTCGACGCGGGGTCGCTGCAGGCGCTGCTGGAGACGAGCGTGGAGGGGAGCTTCAACCGCATTTCGATCGATGGCGACACCTCCACCAACGACACCGTTTTGCTGCTCGCCTCCGGTTCAAGCGGAGTCGTCCTCCAGTCTGAGCATGAAGGCTTTCGCGCGGCACTCGGGGAGCTCTGCCAGGAGCTCGCGCTGGCCATTGTTGAAGACGGCGAAGGCGTGACGCACGTCGTTACCCTCGAGATCACGGGAGCGCCGTCGGACGCGGACGCATTGCAGGTCGCGAAGGCGATCGCCCACTCGCCGCTCGTGAAAACGGCCTGGGCGGGCGGCGACCCGAACTGGGGCCGGCTCGTGTCTTCGATCGGAGCCAGCGGCGTCGCCATTAACCCCGCCAGGCTCTCGATCCATCTGGACGGCCTTCCGGTATGCGAGAACGGCGGCCGCTCGCCAGGGTTCGACGAAGCGGCAGCACACACCGCGATGTCCGGGCGGCGCTTCACGCTCTCCGTGGAACTCGCTCTGGGAGAGGGCCGCTGTCGTTTCTGGACGTCGGATTTAACTGAGGAATACGTCCGGATCAATGCCGCGTACTCTTCGTGACCGCGCTGGCAGGTATTTCCGCAGCGGTGCTGCATCCTGTGTGCAGAATGGTGAAAGGGGCGTGAATACTGAGGTTCCGTCCCCCTTGTGGCGCTCTTACACAGCTTTATTCACACCTTTGTTGAAAAAGCCCGCTTGCGCGAATACCGGCCGGCATGATGGAGAACCTCCGAGATGAGCAAGGAAGCAGCCCTGAGCAAGGAAGCAGCAGCAAGGGTTCGCGACGAACTGCTGCAGAGCCTCTACGCCGGCGTGCTGCGCTGCACCCTCGCACCCAGTCACGGCCGCCGAGTGGAAGCAGGAGAGGCTGTCGCGGCCGGGCTCAGCGCGAATCTGCGACCGGAGGACCTGCTGCTGCTGCCGCCGCATCGCGGGGCCGGCTTTCGTCTCCTGCGAGGCCTGGCGCCGGACGCACGGCACAGCGTCGCCATACGCGATCGAGCCGCCGGTATCCTGCGTCTGCCCAAAGAAGAGGCTTCCGCCGTGGCCTTTGCGCTCGGTGTAGCTTCCGCCGCCGCGGCGTATGGAGACAAGGGCACAGTGGTGTGCGCACTCGTCCCCTCAGATCGCTTTCCACCCGCTTCGCCGTCCCCTGCTCAACCCGTTCAAAGCGCGAAGCGCAGGACACACGCAGGCCAGCTGCCCTCTACCTGGCGCGAAGCAGGCGCGTATGCCGCCCAGCTCGGCCTTCCCCTGCTCCTGGTTTCGGACACACCCTCGCCGCCTGGCCGCGCGAAGGAAGCCGCGGGCCCGGCTCATCTGCTCCCTCCACCGCCCTACCCGACGATCCCGGTCGATCGCGAGGATGCATTGGCGATCTACCGCGTGGCATTCGAGTGCGTGGTCCGAGCCCGTGCAGGTGCGGGGCCCAGCCACATCGCCTGCATGCCTTTTTCCATGCGAGCGCAGGCTTCACCCGGAGGCGATGCGCTGGAAAGGTTAGAGACCATGCTGCGCAAGCGCGGTGCCTTCAGGCAAAGCTGGCGCCGGCGTCTGGAACGGCAGCTCCTTCAGGAAAGAAGCAGCTGAGCGCACTTCGAGAGATGCCTGTTGGCGAAAATAGTCCCCATTGGTAACGCCCGCCGCTCTTGTGTTCGCCCGCCCCTTCATCTAGGCTTTGCAGTGAGCCGCGCCGGTTTACCCGGCTGCGTGCATAGGGGCGAGGGGGTTTTCAGGCGCCTGCAGGACCTTCGAGGTGAGAGTGAGATTTGCCGTAGCTATCTGTTTGCTGGCCGCTTGCGGCTCCTCAACTTTGAGCCTGGCGCAGACGGAGCAGCCACAACAACCCGTTCCTTCCGCACAGCAGCCCTACTCGCCGCAGACCCCGAATAGTCCTTACAACGGCCCCTCTGACCTCCATGTACCGTCCGATTATCGGCCAGCCTATCCGGTGCATCTCCTCGATGGCCAAGGCTCCACATACATCCCGATGGACAGCTGGGTATATCCGGCGCTCGATCGCCTTCACTCGCTCGGCTATCTCGACAGTGCCTTTTTCGGGCTGAGACCCTGGACGCGCCTGAGCGTGCTGCACATGCTCGACCAGAGCGACAATGCGGTTGAGGACGCGCAGGGCGCCGGAAGCCAAGAGGCCCAGCAGATCTTTCTCGCGGTTGAGCGGGAACTCGGCGGGGATCTCAGCTTCACCGGCGAGCACGCCGAATTAGATCAGGTTTACACCCGATTTCTCGGCATTACCGACACTCCCTTGAATGACAGCTACCACCTGGGGCAGACGATCTACAACGACTACGGGCGGCCCTATCAAGCCGGGATCAACAATGTTTCGGGGCTGAGCGGCCGGGCGGAGGCGGGACGGTTTTCGCTCCAGGTGCGCGCAGAGTACCAGCATGCGCCCTCGGCGCTGGGGTATTCTCCGCTGCTCGGCACCTACCTGTCCGATGTGGTCGATTTTATCGATGACAACTCCGTGCCGCGCCAGTCCGATATCCCGGTCGGGCCGCTGGGGTCCGTGAACAACTTCCGGCTGCTCGAGGCCAACGTCTCCTACCACCTGCTCAAACACGAGATTTCCTTCGGCAAATCCGATCACTGGTGGGGTCCAGCGCAAGGGGGCGCCTTTGCCTGGAGCAACAATGCGGACAACATCTACGCGTTTGAGATCAATCGCGTAGAGCCGATGTACATCCCGCTGTTCCGCAAGCTATTCGGGCCCATCCGCTACGACTTTTTCGTGGGCTCGCTCCAAGGTCACACCGCGCCCAACCACCCCTACGTGCATGCGGAGAAGGTCAGCATCCATCCCACGAAGAACCTCGAGATGGGTTTCGAGCGCACGGTTATCTGGGGCGGCAAAGGCCATGAGCCGGTCACGCTGCACACGTTTCTGCGGTCGTTCTTCTCAACCAGCGGGACCGACATCTTCACCAAGTTCTCAAATCGCGACCCTGGCGCACGCTTCAGCGCGTTTGATTTCTCCTATCGGCTGCCGTTTGTGCGCAACTGGCTCACGCTGTACACCGATTCGTTCTCGCACGACGACATCCTGCCGATCTCCGCGCCCCGCCGCGCCGCAGTGCGGCCCGGTATCTATCTTTCGCACGTGCCGTTTGTACCCAAGCTCGATTTCCGGGTGGAAGCAGCCTCGACCGATCCGGTCACGTCCCGTTCCAACGGAGGCCACTTCCTCTTCTACGAGGGAGTGCAGCAGCAGGGCGTTACGAACAAAGGCTTTCTTTTCAGCGACGCGATCGGCCGCGAGGACAAAGGCGGCCAGGCTTGGCTGACATATCACTTGTCGCCCGAGGACCAGGTGCAGGTGTCCTATCGCAATGTAAAGGCAGCCAAGGACTTCATCGCGTTCGGCACGACGCAGAACCAGTACAAGATCGACCTGGTGAAGCGGATCGGGCCCGATGTGCAGTTGCATGCGGCCGGCCAGTACGAGACCTGGAAGGCGCCGATCTACCGCTCGGGGCAGAACAGCGATACGAGCGTGTGGGGTGAAGTAACCTGGTACCCACACAAGAGTCATCAGTTTTAGGCCGGCAGCCGCGATAAGGAACAGAGGGGCTTCGCTGGCGACCTCAGCGGGTTTTGACGGAACTGCTTCAGGGACGCAGCGGGATGCGCAGGTCGTGGCCGCTCATCTCCCTTGGCTGTTCTAAGCCGAGCATGGCGAGGATGGTTGGGGAGAGGTCGCGCAGCGAGCCGCCCTCGCGCAGATTGTAGTTGGCGGCCTGCTCGTCGAGCAGAATCAGCGGGACAGGGTTGGTGGTGTGCGAGGTGTGGGGCCCGCCGGAGACGGGGTCAACCATCTGCTCGGCGTTGCCGTGGTCGGCGGTAATCAGCATGGAGCCTCCCCGTGCGCGCAGGCTCGCGTAGATACGGCCGAGCGCGGCGTCGACCGTCTCGACCCCCCGAATGGTCGGCGCGAGCTGTCCGGAATGAGCGACCATGTCAGCGTTCGCGAAATTGACGACGACGAGGTCGAAGGCCGCGTCCTCGATCGCGGCAATGACGGCGTCGGCGACACCGGCGGCGCTCATCTCGGGCGCGAGATCGTACGTCGCGACCTTCTGCGATGGGACGAGCAGACGGTCCTCGCCGGCGAAGGGCTTCTCGATGCCGCCGTTGAAGAAATACGTGACGTGCGCGTACTTCTCGGTTTCGGCGATGCGGAGGTTGCGCAGGTTGGCTTGCGCAAGCAGGTTCGCGAGCAGGTTGTCCATGGACTGCGGCTCGAGGACGCGCGGCACGGCGAAGTGTCTGTCGTACTGGGTCATGGTGACGAAGAACAGGTCAGTCGGAATGCTGGAGCGCGGGATGGCGGCGTCCTGCTCGGCGATCTGGGGTAGCTCGCGCCCGTCGTCCTTTGTCAGGCCCGTATCTCCAGACTCGTTGCGGGCGCCGCTGTTACGGGCTAGGACGCGGGTGATCTGTCTTGCGCGATCGGCGCGGTAGTTGAACACGATGCAGGCGTCGCCGTCGCGGATGGTGGCCGTCGGCCGGCCGGCCTGGTCGGTCACGACGAACGGAACGATGAACTCGTCGGTGATGCCGTTGCTGTAGCACTGTTCGACACGCGCGACCGGGTCGGACCAGGCGCCGCCCTCGGCAGTACCGGCAATCATGGCGTCGGAGGCTTTCTTCTCCCGCTCCCAGCGCATATCGCGGTCCATGGCGTAGTAGCGGCCGGAGACGGTCGCGAGCTTGCCGACGCCGTACTCGTCCATGCGCGCGAGAAGCTGCCGGAGATAGCCGGCACCGGAAGTCGGCAAGGTGTCACGCCCGTCGAGAAAAGCGTGGACATAGACGCGTTCGAGACCCGCGTCCTTCGCGGCGCGCAGCAGGGCGTAGAGATGCTGCTGGTGCGCGTGGACACCGCCGTCGGAGACGAGGCCAAGCAGGTGGAGCGCGCGGCCATGATCCCGCGCGTGAGCGAAAGCGGCGGCGATGGCCGGCTGCCGGGCAAGCTCGCCCGAAGCGACGAGCGAGTCGATGCGGGTGATGTCCATTTCAACGACGCGACCGGCGCCGATGTTGAGGTGGCCTACCTCGCTGTTGCCCATCTGCCCGTCGGGCAGCCCGACGTAGTGCTCGGAGGCACGCAGCAGGGTGTGGGGGAACTCGCGCAGCAGCTTGTCATAGGTGGGCTTGCGGGCGAGCGCGATGGCGTTGTTGGTTTGCTCGGACGAGATGCCCCAGCCATCCAGGATCGCCAGGACGAGGGGGCCTTTGTTCTGAGAGAGGGACATGGATGAGGGCTCCTGTGTTGGACTGTTCCTCGAGGCAAAATGCGGGACGCCCTCGTCGGCTTGCGTGGGCCCCGCAACACGTGGACGAGAGTGCGGGGGCTACATTTGCTGTATAAGCCAGCCAGCGCGACTGCGGCCTCTTCGGCGTGGTGCTGCTGCCGGAACCGCTGCCCGGGGCGCCACCGGTTGGCGGTCCGAGGGTTGGGCCGGCAGGCGAAGCATGTTGCGCGTCATAGGTCTTTTGCGCGGCTTCGATCTCGGGCCTGTGCCGCTGGATCGCAGCCTGAAAAGTCTCCTGGCCCTGCTTGCCTGCCATCTGCTGGATTTCGCCCATCAGCATCGGCGTAACTGAGGTGATGTCCTTGCCGGCCGGCGTTTGATAAAACTCGATTGCCTTGGCGGCGTCTTCGGTGGACAGATAGCGCTGGTAGATAGCCACGGTCGGGGTGTCGAGGTCCAGCTTTTCCATGCTGGTGTGCACGTCGTCCTTGACGTCCTGCGGCACAAAGGGAGGAAAGCGCTGCATGTTGGCCGTGACGCTGTCGTTGAGGCGGGTCTTGATCTGGTCGGTGCCGGTGAGCTGCATCAGTTGGTGCGCCTGGGCGGTGGTGAGC
>CAXTSA010000116.1:6845-8316 GCA_964246755.1 uncultured Acidobacteriaceae bacterium | reverse complement strand
CCCGGACGCGTCCGAGCACCACGCGCAGGATCTCGGGATCGAGAAAGGGCGCGACACCCAGCATCGCGAAGAAGGCGGGGCTACGCCGGTCCATTGCGCCCGGCGGCCACGGCGTGTGCGCGAGGTCAGCCGGTAGCTGCTGGGAGCGGCCGCGAAAGCTGAGGCCTGCCTCGCGGGCCAGGTCGTTTTTCCAGCTTTGGACGGCGGGCTGGTCCAGCTCAAATACCCGCAAGCCGGTTTGCGGATCGGGCCAGGGATTGCGCAGGGCAAAGGTGTCGAGCCCCGCGCCTAGCAGGCAGTACTGGCGTGTGCCGTCGCTGTACGCGCGGGCGAGGCAGCGCTCCGCATGGAGCGAACGCGCTACGACAAAGGCCCGGAGCGATTTGGACCAGACGCGTTTGCCCGCCGCGGGAGTGCGCCGCAGGGCGTCGGCACCTGCGGGGCCCAGCAGCGATACCGCGAACGGGTCGCGGAAGACAACCGGCTCGTCGAAGAGCTGGTGCGCGGCCCTCCGCAGCGCCACGCGCCAGGCGCTGTGGGCTGCGTCCGGCATTCCGGGCGGCACGGTGAGCCGCTTCACTCGGTGCTTCCCAAGTCCTCATTCCAGTCCTGTAACGACGGATGCACCGCCTCCGGCCCGTCGACCGCCAGAACCTGCCGGCCGAAGACGCGCCCAAAGGCTCGGGCGGTTGCTTGCCCTACCGCTGCCATTGTCAGCTGCGCGCCGTCTTCGGCTTCCTCCGCCAGCGCGGTCACGGCGCGGTCGGCGATGCCGCAGGGGACGATGAGCGCGAAATCGCGATGGTCCGTGGACACATTCAGGGCGAAGCCGTGCGAGGTGACCCCGCGCGACACATGCACGCCGATGGCCGCCAGTTTTTTCTCTGCGACGGAGCTGCCGGGAGCAGGCGCGGTCCACACGCCGGTGCGCCCGGCGACCCGCTGCGCACGCACGCCGTACTCGCCGGCTACCCGGATCAGGACTTCTTCCAGCCGGCGTACAAAGTCGACGACGCCCATGCGCGCACCGGGTTCCTGCTGCTCGCGCAGATCTTGCCCTCGAAGATCAAGAATGGGATAGCCCACGAGCTGCCCCGGTCCGTGATAGGTGACGTCGCCGCCGCGTTTGACCACGTGCAGGGCCACGCCGCGCGCCGCGAGTTCAGCATCGGCGGCAAGGATGTGCTCGCGCCCCGCGTTGCGTCCGAGCGTCAGCACCGGAGGGTGCTCGAGCAGCAAGAGCACGTCGCCGATCTCGCCTGCGCGCCGCAGTTCCACGAGCCGCTCCTGCAGACGGAGCGCGCGGCCGTACTCTACCCGCCCCAGCTCTACCCATGTCACGAGCGCAGTCATGCCGGAATCATCCCGTTCCAACTGTATTCCTTCGCTTGCGCGCTCTTCCGGAATCGCAGGGAGTTTTATGTCGTTGTACGATATAAACATGTCCGTGGATTCACCCGCCCCTTCGAGC
>CAXTSA010000116.1:0-6835 GCA_964246755.1 uncultured Acidobacteriaceae bacterium | reverse complement strand
GGCGGGGGGTGGGCTGCCGCACCACCCCCTGGTGTGGCTACATTGGCCGGTCTGTGGGGCGGCCCCCCCCGCGACCGTAGCGTACGCGGCCGAGCGGCTCGGGCTGCGGCACAACAGCACGGTGGAGCTGGTGAACCGCTCTGTTGCCGAGGGGCTCGTCGTTCGCGCCGAAGACCCGCAGGACCGTCGCAAGGTCGTGCTGCACATCACGGAGCATGGCGAGGCTGTGCTCGGGCAACTGTCTGCTTCGCATGCGCGCGAATTGCACGACCTGGCGCCCAGGTTCCTGCGCTCTCTCCGCCTCGCGGCGCAGGCGCGCCAGACGAGCGGCGGGGTCGGGCGAACGCGAAGAGAGCGCGCATGAAAGCCGCTCACTCGTCCGTTCTTCGCGACTTCACCATTGATCGCCGCGGTTGGCTTTTATCGGCCGCGGCGCTTGCGATTGGTGCGGGCGCTGCTGCGCTGGCTGTTTTTTTGCTTGGCTCCATCCACCTGGCGACCAACCTGTTTTACTATCACCGGTTTTCGCTGGCGGACGTCCGGCCTGCCGGTAGCCCGCTTGGTCACTGGATGCCGCTGGTCCCTGTCCTGGGCGGCCTGCTCGTCGGCCTGATGGCCCGCTACGGCTCCGACAAGATTCGCGGCCACGGAATCCCCGAGGCGATCGAGGCCATTCTGCTGCGCGGCGCGCGGATCAGCCCCGGCGTCGCGCTGCTCAAGCCTGTTTCCGCAGCCATCTCGATCGGCTCCGGCGGCCCGTTTGGCGCGGAGGGTCCGATCATCATGACGGGCGGAGCGTTTGGGTCGCTCATTGCGCAGTGGATGAAGCTGTCAGACGCTGAGCGGACGACGCTTCTGGTTGCCGGCGCAGCCGGGGGAATGTCGGCCACCTTTGCCACGCCGCTCGCCGCTGTGCTGCTGGCCGTCGAGCTGCTGCTTTTCGAGGGGCGGCCGCGCTCGCTAATCCCGGGGGCGATGGCCAGTGCCGCGGCCGCCGCGCTGCGGGTGCGCTGGCTTGGCGCGGGGCCGTTGTTTCCCATGTCTTTGCCCGCGCATCCGGCGCCCTGGTTCCTTGCGCCCGCGGCGCTTGGCTTCGGCATGCTCACGGGCCTTGCCGCCGCGGGCTTGAGCCGCCTGATGTACGGCTTTGAAGACCTGTTCGGCCGGTTGCGCGTGCACTGGATGTGGTGGCCGGCGATCGGCGGAATCGGCGAGGGAGTGGGCGGCGGTTGATTCCCGCGCGGCCTGGGCGTAGGCTACGACAATATCGCGCAGCTTCTGGCTGGGCGCGGCACGGTCGCGCTGGTCTCTGGGCTGCTCGTCGCGAAGACGCTCATGTGGGCGTTCTCGCTGGGCTCGGGAACCTCGGGGGGTGTGCTCGCGCCGCTGCTGATGATTGGCGGAGCGCTGGGGACGCTGCTGGCCACTCTTGCTCACGGGTCTCCGCAAACGCAGGCGTTGTGGGCGCTGCTCGGGATGTCGGCGATGCTTTCCGGATCGCTGGGTGTGCCGCTCACCGCTGTGGTGTTTTCTCTGGAGCTGACGCACGCCCTGCCCGCGCTGTTGCCGCTGCTGCTGGCTTCGGTCGCGGCCCACCTGGTCACGTCGCTTGTGCTGCCGCGGTCGATCCTGACCGAGAAGCTCAGTCGCCGAGGCTATCACCTTACGCGCGAGTATGGAGTGGACCCGCTCGAAACCGTAAGCGTCGCCGAGGTGATGAGCCCGGAGGAAACGAAGCCGGCCGCAGCCATTGCCGGGAAGCCCGAAGTCTTCACCTTTAGCGACGAGACCTGTCGCGAGGCCGCCGAACGCATGGCCACCTCCGGGCTGTTCACCTTGCCTGTTCTCGATCGTGCTACCGGCGCCATCTCCGGGACCATTCATGTCGAGGCTCTGCTGACTGGCCGCCATCGCGCGTTCCAGCGTGAACAGAACCGCCTCCGCGCTTTTCGTGAGGACGGGCCGGCTTGAGGGCATCGTTCACGAGCGAAAGCCCGGCTGCGAAACCGGGCTTTGCTGAACGTCGCGCAAGGACTCTCCCTCGCGCCCAATACGCTACACGTTGATCGCGAGTCCCTCGACGGCGCCGAACCCGTCCAGCATGGCTTCGGCGAGGGTAGGGTGGGCGTGGATCGTGAACATGAGTTCTTCGAGGGTCGCTTCGAGCTCGAGCGCGACCACCGCTTCGGCCACCAACTCGGTTGCGGAGGCGCCGATGATGTGGACGCCCAGTACTTCGCCGTATTTCGCGTCGGTTACTACTTTTACGAAGCCTTCGTGCGCGTTGATGATGGAGGCTTTCGAGTTCGCGGAGAAGGGGAACTTGCCTACCTTGACATCCAGGCCCTTTTCCCGCGCCTGGACTTCATTGAGGCCGACTGAGCCGATCTGCGGCTCGGTGTAGGTGCAGGCCGGGATGCGGTTGCGTTTGACCGGCCGCGCGTACTTGCCGGCGAGCTTTGAGGCAACGACGATGCCGCACATGGCGCCCACGTGGGCGAGTTGCGGCAGGCCGGCGACGATGTCGCCGATCGCGTAGACGCCCTCGACGCCCGTTGCCATCCACTCGTCGGTCTTGATGAAGCCCTTTTCGAGCTGGATGCCGGGGAGGGTTTCAAGGCCGATGCCGTCGGTGCGCGGCGCGCGGCCGACTGCTACCAGCACCTTTTCGGCTTCCTTCTGCACCTGTTTGCCGTTTGCGTCGGTCCACGTTACGGTCGCGCCGGCAGCGGATTTCTCCACTTTCTCGACTTTCGCACTGGTGTGCACGTCGATACCGCGTTTGCGGAAGGTCCGCTGCAGCTCCTTGCTCACCTCTTCGTCTTCGGCGGGAACGATGCGGGGGAGAAACTCGACGATGGTGATCTCCGCGCCGAAGCTGCGGAAGATCGACCCGAACTCGACGCCGACCGCGCCCGAGCCGATGATGATCATGGACTTCGGTACCGCGGGGATGAGCAGGATCTCGTTGTTGGTCAGGATGTGGTCGTCCGAGTCTTTCCCGACGCTCAGGCCGGGGAGCATACGCGCGTCGGAGCCGGTCGCGATCACAACGGTTTTCGCGCGGACCTCGGTTTTCTCGCCTACGCCGTTGGAGGCTTTGTCGACCGCGACCGTGTGCACGCCGTCTTTGGCCGGACCGGTCAGTTTGGCCTGCCCGCGCACGACGGTGACCTTGTTCTTGCGCATGAGGAAGTCGAGGCCCTTGACGTGCTTCGCGATAATCCCGTTCTTGCGCTCGAGCACCTTGCCCCAGTTCAGGGTTGGCTGGCCGAGACCCTCGATGCCGTACTCCTCGGCATGCTCGACGAGCTCATAGACTTCGGCGTTGAACAGCATGGCTTTGGTGGGGATGCAGCCCCAGTGCAGGCAGGTGCCGCCGAGCTTGTCTTCGCGCTCGAGCAGCGCGACCTTGAGTCCGTTCTGTCCCGCGCGAATGGCCGCCGTGTAGCCTGCCGGACCACCCCCTACGATCGCTACGTCGTATACCGTCTGTTCTGCCGCCAAAACCGCCACCCCGTTCCTTCGAGAAATCCAGAAGCCCCTGGATCGATAGGTCGATAGATCGATGGACCGATGGATTGATAGTTCGATCGACCTGTCCGCTTCTCTGCGTACCGCTCAAATCCTCATCTATCCTACGCTTTGCCCTTCCGTCCCCGCCTCCGCCCGCGCGATACTTAAAACGACAGCACAGGAGGGCACACCTATGAGCGCGCTCGCAAACCCGGTTTTCGTATCCGTCGAGGAGTACCTGCGTACGAGCTACGACCCCGACTGCGAGTATGTGGATGGGGTGGTTGAGGAGAGAAACTTGGGCGAACGTAGCCATTCGATTGTTCAGGCTTATTTAATCGCTCTTTTTTGGGCTCATCGAAGGGACTGGGGTGTTGCGGTTTTCCCCGAGTACCGCGTCCAGGCCGCCAAGACCCGATTCCGGGTGCCGGATGTCACAGTAGTCCGAAGCGACGTGCCGGCCCAGGCCATCCTGCGCACCCCGCCTCTCATCGTGATCGAGATCCTCTCCCCCGAAGACACGATGAAGCGTCTCATGGCGAAAATCGCCGACTATCTCCGCTTTGGTGTTGAGCACGTCTGGGTTATGGATCCTCACGAGCGCCGCGCCTTTCACGCCGACGACCGAGGCCTGCACGAACCTGCGGAAGGCTCCGCCACTGCTACGATCACGGTCCCCGGCACCCCCATCGCCGTTCCGCTCGCAGAGTTGTGGCGGGAACTTGATCCAGCCTGACCTGCCCTCCCCGGCAAACGCCGGAGATTTAGACTTGTCGCTTCAGGGGAAATGGCCTTAAAGCATTTTCACAGTTACTGTGGGGCACCTAGGATCTGCGGATCTGCGAAATGCAGCTTTTCTTGACGGAAAAGCTGCGGGGAGTGCAGCGCCCTAACGTACACCTACTGTGAAACTGCCCTAGCGGTCCGAAAGCTCGACCTCCACCAGCGTGTCCTTTGGGAACGTCACAGCCTGGCCCTTCGCAACGAAGCGGTAGTAC
Organism: uncultured Acidobacteriaceae bacterium; assembly: GCA_964246755.1. Classification (GTDB taxonomy): domain Bacteria; phylum Acidobacteriota; class Terriglobia; order Terriglobales; family Acidobacteriaceae; genus EB88. The sequence continues at coordinate 2,321 of CAXTSA010000116.1, read as the reverse complement.
ACCGACTTCGCCAGCCCATACATGCCGAAACCAGCCGAAACGTTGGGACTGCTTACCCCGAGTGTGACAAAGCGCGCGATGAAACCGAATCCATTGGCGCCGACGACCTGCTGCCCCGCGCCGCCGTCGTCATCGTGGCCGATCGCGGCGAGGGCGGCGAGCAGCAGGGGCGCGGCAAACCGGTTTTTCGCCGGCTGCGCTTTTACATTTCCTTCCGCGTCCACCGCGAGGTTCTGGGCATCGCCGCCTTCGGCTCCGGTGACGGTGCCGCGCAGGTGCTGGGCCGCTTCGTTCCGGCGCTGCACATTGCGAAACGTGAAGCGAAGGGTGCCGTTGCGTCCAAAGCTGCGCGCGGCTTTCGCGCGCAGCACCGTGCCCTCGAGCTCTGTGCCTTCCGGCAGCACCAGCCGTTGTTGCCCGTCAAACACGGGCTGCGTGACCACCGCGGTTACGACTTCACCTTGCTTGGCAGTGTCCGAGTCGAGCGAGGTCACCAGACGCGCCTTGACTTCCGCATTCGGGGGCAGGCTGTGCACCAGCGCCGCGTCCTCTACCCTGGCATGTTCGGGTTCGTCGCTCACCTGCACCTTGGCGGGGTCTGCCATGTCGGCGATGAACTCGGTGCCCTTCCATACGCGCTGGGGGTGATAGGGCAGCTGGTTATAGACCAGGCGCAGCGCGCGATCCTTTTTGCCCGGAGCGAACACCTCGTCGCGCACCGAATCGTACTTTTCGCTCACCAGCTTTGAGACTTTGGCGCGCATGGAGGACTTGGTAGCGCCGGTGAAACGCACAGTCTGCGTCTGGCGTACGCGTGCTTCGGCATCGATCGGGAAGCTACTGTCTCCCAGCTGGATGGTGTTGAAGGTGACGACGGGCGTGTGCAGCGGGGTCAGATCTCCATTGAGCAGCGCTTTGACGCGTTCTCCATGCTCGACCGGCTCAAGCGCCGTGACAGTGCCGTGCACGACCGCGTCCTTTGGAAAGACAAGCCGGTCATACACCCAGACCGGCGCGGTCAGAACCCCATCGACGGGGGCGCCGACGCGCATGGCCGCGGTGCGCGTCGCTGTGACGTGGAGCGGGACACTGCGGCTGACGGTTACGGATTGCTCCGCGTATCCGGTCTGGGCTGCACAGAGCGTAACTGCTGCGAAGTAGAGGGAAGTTCTCGTGTACCCGCGCGGGCGGCGATAGCTCAGCACTGTTTGTAGCCCTGGAAACATACTCATGATCACCTTGAAAGCCTGTCTAGCTACGCCGGAAATGGCGTGACAGCCTGGTCTGAGACTAACAGCGCCACCTTGAGCCAGCCTGAATGCGGCGAGGAGGCGCCTGTGCCTGCGTGGGTATCGGGGGGGGGCAGGAGCTCAGGCGTGGACCTCTTCGGGCTGGATTTCGTGCTCCGGACTGGAGGCTTCTTCTGATTTGGTCGGGCCAAGGTGGAGGTGGCGGCTGAAGACGGGGTTGAGCACCGGCAGGACGTACAGGGTGAGCAGGGTAGCGGTGATGAGGCCGCCGATGACGACGGTTGCGAGGGGGCGCTGGACCTCGGCGCCGCGGCTGGTGGCAAGCGCCATGGGGATAAAGCCGAGCGAGGCGACGGTGGCGGTGATGAGCACGGGGCGGAGGCGGTCGGCGGCGCCCTGGCGGACGGCTTTGGCCATTTCGAGGCCTTTTTCTCGCAGAGTATTTATGTGCGAAACCATGACGACGCCGTTGAGCACAGCGACCCCGAACAGGGCGATGAAGCCGATGCTGGCGGATAGGTTGAGATTGATGCCACGGAGCCAGAGCGCGGCGATGCCGCCGACGAGCGCAAGCGGGACGATGAGCAGGATGAGCACCGTCTGGCGCAGGTTCTGGAAGCTGGCGTAAAGCAGGCCGCCGATGATGAGCAGAGAGAGCGGCAGTACCAGCGCAAGGCGCCGCTCGGCCATCTGCTCGTTCTGGTACTGGCCGCCCCACTCGAGCGAGTAGCCGGCGGGCAGAGGAAGCTGCCGGGCGATCTGCTGTTGCGCGTCTTTGACGAAGGAGCCGAGGTCGCGGCCTTCGACGTTGGTCGAGATGACGATACGGCGGTGGGCGTTTTCGCGGTTGATGAGGATGGGGCCGGAGACGCGGCGGATGTCGGTGACCTGGTTGAGGCGGACGAGCTCGCCGGTTGGGGCTTTGAGCTGGAGCGTGCTGATGGCGTCAAGGTCGTTGCGCATGGCGGGGGGCAGGCGCACGGCGATGGGGAAGCGCTGCTCGCCCTCGACCATCTCGGAGATCAGACGGCTACCGACCATCGACTCGATGACCTCCTGGACATCCGACAC
>CAXTSA010000115.1:6353-8355 GCA_964246755.1 uncultured Acidobacteriaceae bacterium | reverse complement strand
CGCACCAAGGTGTTTCTCTCGACCTCCGACCCCGATACGGCGCGCTACGCCTCCGAGATTTGCGGCAAGGCGGACCGGACCCGCGTCAGCTACACCGTATCCGAGTCGAGCTCAAACGCGAATGTCGGCTGGCTCAGCGGCCGCACCACGTCGAGCAAGGGCGGGGTCTCGGCCTCGAAGCAGTACCAGAATCAGAAAGAGCCGCTGTTCGACGAGAATGTCTTTTTCGAACTCAAGAATGCACAGGCAGTCATCACCGCCTACGACGGCGTCAGCCCTCTGCCGCCCACCTACTGCTATCTCAAGCCGGACTTTCTGCCCACTGCGATGACCTGGTTCGAGCAGGAGCGGGTTGGCTTCGACCCGAGAAAGGCCCGGCCTTGAGCTTCGACTTCATTCTTCCATTTCTAGAACCCATCCGGAAGCTGCTTCAATCGGACACCGTTTCCGAAATCATGGTCAACCCGGACGGGACTGTCTGGTGCGAAGAGGCGGGCCTGATCCGGCCCGTGCCAGGCGTCAGCTTTGAAGCTGGCGCCCTGCGGACCGGGCTAGAGGTCATCGCGAACCGCTTCGGCAAGAAGCTAGGCCCGGACGCGCCCATTCTGAACCTCCGCCTGCCGGATGGCAGCAGGCTCGCCGCCATGATTGCACCCCTGGTACACCCGCACCCGCTCATGACGATTCGCAAATTCACTGCCCGTGGCTTCTCCGTGACCGACCTTATAGAAACCGACATGCTGACCGAAGCGCAGGCGGAACTATTGACCGCAGCCGTGGGGGCAGGAAAGAACATTCTCATCGCCGGGGCGACTTCGACCGGCAAGACAACGCTCGCTGGCGTGCTCGCGGATGCGATTCCGGACCACGAGCGCATCCTGCTCATCGAGGACACCTCCGAGCTGCACATCCCTAAACCGCACGTCATCTCTCTGGAAGCCCAGCATGGTACCCATCGCGGCGCAGTCGACTTCGACGACCTGCTCAAGGCCGTGCTCCGCCACCGCCCCGACCGCATCATTGTTGGCGAGGTACGCGGGCCCGAGGCGCGCACACTGCTCGACGCAATGAATACCGGGCATCGCGGCATGCTCGCGACTATTCACGCGACCAGCGCGAAAGAAGCCCTGCACCGTCTGGCAAGTCTTGCCATGCGCGGAAGCAATGGGCTCAGCCTGAAAGACGTACAAGAGGAGGTACGGCGCGGGTTGGATTTGGTCGTCTATGTCCATCGTGACCAGGGCAGGCGCCATGTTCAAGAGATCTTCGATGTTCCGGCCCAGTTATGATCGGGCCGGGGAGCCGCTCTTGCGCAAGGGAGCAGTCCGCTGCGAAACCAGCTGCAGGAACTCCTGAATAACCTCGTCATTGTTGTCGTGCCGTACGAAAACACCACTCTTGTAGGTGAGCAGCGGATCGTCCAATGGCCTCACGACCATTCCGTCACCGGAACGCGCCCGCGAACGGGGAAGCAGGCAAACGCCCGTGCCCCGTGCCACCGACGCGAGCGCCTCGGGCGCGGATAGGCAATCCTCAACGAACCGCAAATGGATCCCCAAAGACCGGAAGTGGTTCTCAGTCTGCTCGAACCGCAGTGGCAAAGCGCTACGGCCGATCGCGATCATCGGAACCGCTTCAAGCGCTTCCGGCGGAATTGCTCTCTTCACGGCCAGAGAATGGCCCACCGGCAGCAGGACGGCCAGATGCTCCTCAAAGACCTTCCGCACCAGCAGTGCCGGTTCCTTCAAAGGCAGGTAGCCAAACCCGGCATCGAGTTCTCCCCGAATGACCTTCGTGATGGAGGACTCTGTCAAAGAGCTCTCATACCGCACAGTTACGTCGCTCCGCCATCGCACACCGAACTCGCGGATAACCTCGATCAAAGCGGGGCACAAGAAGGTCGAGTACCCAACCGAAAAGCGGTCCGTTCGCAGCCGGACACGTGACTGCACCAGGTCGACGCCGATGCGAGCGTGCAGGATGGCGTCGAAAGCTTCGGGAA
>CAXTSA010000115.1:0-6343 GCA_964246755.1 uncultured Acidobacteriaceae bacterium | reverse complement strand
CCCGCCGATGACCAAAAAGTGGCGCGCCGACTGCCTGCTCAAGCGCTCCGATCTGCTTACCCATAGCCGACCGACTCAGGCCCAGCGCCTCACCGGCGCGTTCCAAGCTGCCTTCCTCGGCTATCGTTACGAGCGCGAGCAGCTCTTCCATCGTGATCTTTAGGCGCCGCATAGGAAAGTAGCTATATTGGATAGTGAATTGCAGAGCATTTGACAAGCACAATATGCACTATGCTCTGAAATAGATCACCACGGCCATGCTCCGCGTTTTCAGAGACGCGATATTAGGCTTGAGAGTAAGCGGAAACCGCCCGGATGCTGCCCTGTCTGCTGCGACCAGGGGCATGTTAGACCGGAAACTAAGAATTGAATCGGTTGCTAGGCTTTTAAGCTTCGAACTAAAAGGAGTTGCTTCCGACATGCAGCTCAAGCCTTTTGACGTCAGGCTTGCGCCGAATCGCTCTGAAACTCCACGTTAAAGACTTCTGAACGCTAAAGGAACAGCGATGTCCGTATTCTTGAACAGGGCAGCAACGAACGGCTTCGCGGATCCCTCGACAGGCATGGTCAGGTCGCACGCTGCGGTCCGCGGCTTGCGCGACCTGCTAGCAGCTTCTTCTCCCAACGCAAGGCCGAGGTCAGGATTTCATCCAGATCCCGTTTCGCCGACCATCCCAGGAGCTCGTTTGCTTTGTTCGCGTCGGCATAGAGAGAGGGTGGGTCCCCGGCACGACGCGGCGCAAACTCATGCGGAATTTCCATACCGGTGAGAGCCTGAAAGCGGCGCAACAGTTGTTGAATCGAGGTACCCCTTCCCGTGCCGAGATTCAAGCATATCGATTCTCCGCCACCTCGCAGATATTCAAGCGCTGCCACATGCGCCGCCCCCAAATCGGAAACGTGAATGTAGTCGCGGATACAGGTTCCATCCGGCGTGCCGTGATCCCGGCCGAAGATTTTGAGCGGCGGCGCGTTGCCGAGTGCGGCCCGGATCGCCAGCGGGATCAGATGCGTCTCCGGATGATGAACCTCGCCGATCAATCCATTGGCGTGCGCGCCCGCTGCGTTGAAATAACGCAAAGCAACATAGTTGAGCCCATGTGCGGCGCGATACGCCGAGAGTGCATGCTCCAGAAACAACTTGCTGGCGCCGTAAGGGCTGAGCGGCTCCTTATGAAAGTTCTCCGTAATCGGGAGCGAATCGGGAGTACCGTACACAGCGCAGCTGGAAGAAAAAATGAAGGTTTTGACCTTGCTGGCCAGCACCGCATCGAGCAATGCCAGAGCCGACTCCACATTATTGCTGAAGTACTTTCTCGGGTTCGTCACCGACTCGGCTACGTATGCGGCGGCGGCGAAATGCATTACGGCCTCCACTCGGTTAATCAGTGGGACCAGTCGCGTATGGTCGTTCATGTCCCCCTGGATCAAATCGAAGCCATTGCACAGGGCGGCATGGCCGGTGGATAAATTGTCGTAGACAATGACTTCGTGACCCGCGTCCGCTAATTCGCGAATTGCATGAGTGCCGACGTAGCCACTGCCACCAACGACCAGAACGCGCATCCGATTTCTCCCGGCAAGTGGAATGGTCGATTTCGGGCCCACGAGCGAAAACTAAAGGGAATCCTCTAAAACCAATCGCAGGCCGATGAGGGCTCCCTGGCGACGAACATATATTTTGACTACGGTTCCCGACGGCCGGTAAAAAGCGGGATCGTGCGCCACAGAGGAAGGCGCGTGGCCATCGATAAGAACAATCTGATCGCCCGGCTTTACGCCGCCCATTGCGCCGGCGCTGCCGGGTAGCACCGTCATCACGGTCTCGACGTGATTTTCGGTATCGAGGATTAGCCCGGCCCGGTTGAAAACCTCCCGCTTGTCCCAGCCGGCCGTCTTTTCGAAATATACGACATGGCGCCCGCAGTCGATTATCAGGTTGAAACGATTAAGGACGCTCTCCCCGAGATTGCCGTCGTTTCTCCACGGACCGTCGGGCGCGGTCTGAAGCCGAACCAGGGGATTGGCGATCTGAATATTGCCGATCCGCAGGTTGTGCAGACGAGCCAGATACGCCTTAGGCGCCAGACCACCGTATCCTCTCCCGTTGTAACCCGCGTAGTGGGCGTTGAGTTTCGCCATTAGGTGGTATCTCCCGACGAAGCTGGAATTGAGAAAAAAGCCTTTTTGATTGCCTGTGTCGAGAAGGAACTCTCCCAGAGCTCCATCGACCGCCGCGCGGATGTCTGCGCCCGTGTTGTTCTGTTGCGTGATGAGGCGCACGGATGTGCCACTGCCGCGATATCGGAAATGCGATTCCTCGAAAAAGGAAAGCTCATCCTTTTCGACATCAATACGGACAACAAAATGAAGCATCAACTCCCAACCCACCACCAATTGGGGAGCATCGACCCCAGGAGGAATGTTCATGACATAAAAAGTCTGATGGTGTAGTGTAAGGTCTCCGATAGAGAGACAATCAATTTCGGTCGTCTCGACTTCGGTATTGCCGCCGATCGCGCCAAACTTCACCGGCGCGGAAGAAACCTTCAGGCCGAATTTTTGCGCAAGTTCGCTGCTTATTTGATTGACTCCCCCCGTGTCGAAAAGAGCGGTTGCGGGCTCGCTGCCGTTGATCCTCATCGGGAAGAGCAGGCCCCCACTGGCGGCGACGGTCACTTTGCCGGAAGAGGGCATCTGGTAATCGGGAAGAGCGATGCGGCCCCCGCCTGGCGCAGTCAAGCTGAAACCCTCGGGTACGCCGGGCCCCAACCACAAGAGAAACTGCAGAGCCATCAGCAGAGCTAGCGAACGAGCACCCCGCCCGGTAAGCTGCGGCCTCCGCATCGCGACTCGTACCTCGGCTACATGCCTCATTGCCGGCGTAAGAGCGCGGAATGTGGAGCGAGGGCGCAATCGGAAACTCCCTTCTCAAAAGTGATTCGCCGGCAGAGAACAGCAGCAGACTAGACATGCGTTTATTTGTTGGGTGGAATCGGCTTTCGCGCCGTCAATTCCATGTGGAACTCCTCGATCACGTTATTGTAGATGGCTGCTTTCCAGGCCATTTCCCCAACCGGTACTTCCTCCGGCCCCATCTTGTCACGAAATCGCTCATCCATAACGGTTCGCACCTGGGTGAGCGTGAAATCAATGCCTAGATACAAGCCTAGCGGAGTATTGGAAGCCCCAATTTTGACCCACTGTTCATTGAGGTTGCGGTCGAACATGCTGAGCGTGAGAGGAGTGATCGGGCGTACGTGCGTTGGATCGCCAAGGTACAGGTCATGACGAGGATGGGGAACTATGATGGATACGCGAGCCTCGGCCGCGCAAATGCGATAAAGCTCCTGCATAATCTTTAAAAACACCCGCGGCAACTGGCCGAGATGTTCGAGCACGTGGGAAAGCAGAACCTCGTGCACGCTGTCGTCGGGCCAGGGCCAAGGGAAGCTCTCGAGGTCGTGAACGACGTCCGGAGCACGGGCCGAAGTTACATCGACGTTGACGTATCCAGCCTTTTTATTCACGCCGCAGCCCAGATTCAGTTTCATGGATGCAATCTATCACTGGCTCCTCTCTGTCGCTACCTGACCTGGGTGCGCGAAATTCTGCAAGTGTATGCGAACCTTCTCGACGATCGAGCCCCAGTCCCCGGGTGTGTTTTGACGAAAAAGTTGCGCTGTCGAATACCAGGGACTGTCTTCGCGGCCGATCAGCCATGCCCAGTGCGGCATGTAGGCCAGAAGTACCCACGTGGGTTTTCCTAGGGCTCCGGCAAGGTGAGCGATCGACGTATCGACGGAGATGACAAGGTCAAGCGACGCGATGAAAGCGGCGGTCTCCGCCAGATCGCGGCAGAGTGTCTCGCAGCCATCGATTCGCATACGACAGTTCCGCAGTTCTTCACTGCCGGAGCCTCGTTGCAGTGAGAAGAGGTGAACGCCATTCACGTTGGCCAGCGGCTCAAGCAGGCGCAGCGGTAGGGAGCGGTGAAGGTTGTTCAGGTTGTGCGGAGATCCCGACCATGCGATGCCAACCCTAAGACCATCGTAAGCCGACAGGTGCTCTGTCCACTTCCGCGCGTCTTCGGGGCGCGGCTGCAGATATGGGCCGCGCTGGCCTTGCCGAGCGAAGCCGCAAATCATGGCGAGACTCATCAACGGGCACTCGTAGTCGACTTCGGGGTGGCGATCGCCGGGAGCCAGCACTGTCTCGACCGCCATCGCCTGTGGAATGAGACCGTGCAGAGTTGGGGGCAGGCATAAAACAACGCGCGCCCCAAGCTCTGCGACGACCCGGACAAAGCGCAGGAACTGGATCGTATCGCCCAAACCCTGTTCCGCCCAGAGAAGAATTCGCTTGCCGCAGAGCTTTTGCCCGCTCCAGCGGGGCGCGGGTCGCGGGCTCTGGCCAAAGCTTGCGAGCTCGAGCCGACGTTCGTAAAGTGGCCAGCCGGCATCGTATGCTTCGCGCAGCAAATGAACGGAGGCCGCTCCTATATCGGCAAGTGCCAACTGGGGATCGAGCTTGGCGGCAGTGTTATAAGCATGCAGGGCCTCATCGAGCAGGCCCTGGCCGTACAGGGCGCTTCCACAGTTGTAGTAAGCCCGAGCATCGTCGGGGCGCTCAGCCAACACATGGCGATAGTGCGCAAGCGCCGGGCGAAAGTCGCCGAGAAGCAACTCGACTGCACCCAGCTCGTTGTGCAGAAGAACGTCGTGGGGCGCGAGTGCGAAAGCCTGCAAAAGCAAACGGCGTGCCTCTGCGAAGCGCCGACGCTTAAAGAGAAGTGCAGCCCGCGTCCTCAGTTCTACTATGACGTCACGTGCGCACGGTACCAGGCCGTGAGCCGGAGGAGTGGGTGCGTCCGGGCGGTCGCCTTGCGGCTCCGCTGCAATGCAGGTCGCGGAGATCGGTTTACAATTTGCAAGCAATCGCATCTTCGTTCTTTTCCCGAGGAGCGCCACACACTATGCGAATCCTATTTGCGCACCAGGGTTTTCCGTCTCAATTCAAATATCTCGCCCCTGCCGCGGCGCGCATCGGACATGAAGTGATTTTTATGTCGGCTCCCACAATGGCAAAGCTGCCGGGTGTTCAGCAGGTGTCTTATGCGCTTACCACTCCGATCAATCCTTCCGACCTGCTGCTCAACGATATGGCGGATGCCGTGCGGTATGGTCGCGCAGCGAGGGAAGAGGCCATAAAGCTTCGGGATAAAGGATTTTCCCCGGACGTGATCGTGGTGCATCCCGGATGGGGCGAAGGGCTGTTTCTGAGGGATGTATTCCCGAAAGCAAGGCTGGTCTGCTTTCTCGAGTTTTTTTTTCGCCCGGAGGGTAACTTCTTCGATTTTGAAGGCGCGGAGCCAGATCTCGAAACACGCGCGCAACTTCACATAAGAAACTTCCCGCTCTTGCTCGCGCTGAACCAGGCAGCCTGGAACATGTCCCCCACGCGTTGGCAAAAGCACTTGTTTCCGGATGTTTACCAGCGGAAAACAACGGTGGTTCATGAAGGGATAAACCTGAAAAAGTTCGCCCGGCGCAGCGGGGTGGAATTGCTTGCGCCAGACGGCACCTGCCTGCGGGAGAGCATGGAGATTGTCACCTTCGTTGCCCGCCATCTGGAACCGATCCGCGGGTTTGCTTCCTTCATGCGCTCCGTAGAGCTCATTCTGAAGCGCAGGCCTAATGCGCATATTGCCATTGCCGGGCGGGTGGATGGAGGGTATGGAACTCCCCCGCCTGACGGGCAGACGCACAAGGAAGTGGTGCTTGGTGAGCTGGACCTGGACCTGACCCGCATTCACTTCTTCGGGTGCGTTCCGCAGTCGACGGTCGTTACACTGCTGCAGCTTTCAACCGTACACTTCTTCATCACCTATCCATTCCTGATTTCCTGGTCGGTACTCGAGGCCATGGCATGCGGCTGCGTGGTGCTTGCTTCCGATACGGGCCCGGCGCGGGAAATCATCGAGCATGGCCACAACGGCTTTCTCATTGATTTTTTCGACTATGCACAATTTGCGGAAGTGGCCTGCGAGGTGCTGGCGAGCCCGTCCGCCTTTGCCAAGTATGGCTATGCTGCCCGCGCCACGATGGTTGCCCGCTTCGATGCGGTAAAGAACGTAAATCAGCAACTCAGATTGTTGAATGCGGTCGTGGACGGGGTCGAGCTGCCGACCGAAGAAGTTATCGCACTTCGGCCGAATCTGTAAGTGTGCGTTTTAAAAATAAACCCGCTGTGGAAATCTTTTTTCGGAAAAGTGCAGATCATCCTCTTGTATCGCTACACAAAGCCTGCTAATTTCTCCGTATTCTTTCAGGCGGTCACCAGC
>CAXTSA010000114.1:0-8367 GCA_964246755.1 uncultured Acidobacteriaceae bacterium | reverse complement strand
TGGGCAAGCCAAGCAGGTCTGCGGGCCGGGAAGCCAGTGTTGTCGCCAGCTGAAAGAGATTGGTGCGTGCCGTCACCTCTTCTGACCGGGCCTGCGCCAGCGCTCGCTGCGCCGTCACCACATCCACCAGCGTCCGAACCCCGTTTCCGTAGGCCTCAACCGCCGCCGAGTAGGACACGCCGGAGGCGCCCAGCACCGCCTCCGCGGCGCCTTGCTGCGCAAACGCGGTCTGCGTGTTGGTGTAAGCGGTCCACACCTGGTCTTCGATCTGGTCCCGGTCGTCCTCGAGCGTCGCCTCGGCCACCGCCTTCGCTGCTTTCGCGTCTTCGAGCTCGCTCCTCCGTCGCCCCCCGTCAAACAGCGTCCAGGTCAGGTTGAGCTGCGCATTCCACACGCCCGACGCCGCATACACGTCAGGCAGCAGATCCTGCTCACCGTAGGCCCGCACGCGCCCCCACTCTCCGGTGAACCGGATCTGCGGGTAGTACGCGGTCCTGGCCTGGCGGATTCGCTGGTCCGCCGCGGCAACCTGCGCCTCCTGCGCGAGCAGGTCCGGCCGGTTGCTCAAAGCGCGCGCGGTCGCTTCCACGGCGGTTTCGGCGAGCGCGGCCGGCGGCGCCAGGCGTTCCAGCGGCACCACCGGCAGCACGGTCGAGGCTGGCAGTCGCAGGGTGGTCGCCAGGGCCGCCTGCGCATTCGACTGCGCGCCCTGGAGGCTGACCAGGTCATAGGCCGCCTGAGCCGCCGCCGCGCGCGCCTCCAAATCGTCCGGAAGGGTCGCCAGACCCACGGCCAACCGCGCATCCACCTGCGCCGCGACCGTCTTCGCGTTCTGGAGGTTGATCAACGCCGCCGCCACCTGCCCCTGACTGTTCAGCAGCGAATAATAGCTGGTCGCCACCGCCTGGATGATCTGGAGATGCACAGTGTTGAAGGCGAAATCAGACGCATAAAGCCCGTAGCGTGCCGCGCGCAGGGCATCGAGCCTCGCGTTCCAGTCAAACACGGTGTAGTCCAGCTCCAGCGCCGGCTCCACAAGCCCCTCGGTCTGCCGGACGAAGTTCGAATTGAACAGCACGCCATTGCGCAGCGTTTGGCTCAGGACCAGCCCGGTCAGGAGCGGAAACAAGGCCGATCGCGCCACCCCTTTCGCGGCGGCGGCCTGCTTGGCCTGCTCCCATGCCGCCCTGGTTTGCGGGTTGCGCCCCTCTCCTAAGTCGATCAGCGCGGCCAGCGTGAGCGGCTGCGTGGCATCGGGCAGCGGGAGTCCGGGCGGAGTGGGCGGCGGCTGCAAATGGAGTTTGGCCGGCGTCTGCCAGGGGACGGAAGGCGCGGAGGGTAGCTGCGCCAGTGCGGCCGTGCAGCAGGCCGCGGAGAGCGCCGCCGGAAGCAATCGACAAGCGCACCGGACCGGGAATCGGCCAGCGAGTCGACCCGCGTACCGACTTACCCAACGACCGATCGGCGGAACGACGAAGCTCGGCAGTGCTGTCATGCGCCATGTTTCCTCGTGCGATGCATGCTCGCGCGGCTTTCACTCGCAAACATACTATTGGCGGACGATGCCGAGCCGGAAATCGCACAGCAAATCTCACCCCACAACGGACCACGAACGCTTCTGTCTCCGCACCGCTGCCGGCTTTCAAAACACACCTGCTCCCATCGGTGTGCCAGAGTTAAAGCATTTTATGAGTAGTCACCTAGATTCGTCTCATTAAAAACGACTTAAGTTCAAGTACCACCGGGTGTGTTCCTGTGGAATGCGGCAGCTTGAGAGTGTTCCACGTGGAACACTCGATGCCAGTCACTCTGGGATGCGCTGCAAAAGGCTGTCCACACCTGCCGAGAAAGAAGCCGCCTCCATGTCTACCTCGACGTCTACCTCGACGCGAATCGCTGGCCCGTCGAGCAGAGCCCATGCGACGACCGTCTCGCCCGCGAGTTGCCCGGCTGCCAGCTCCCGGTCAAGCTCTGCTTCAAGGTCGTGGTGCTCCAGCCTCATCTCGCCGGCCAGGATCTCCGCTTCGCCCGCGCCGGCATAGCACAGCTCGCAGACCCCAATGCCGTCCTGGTTCTGAACCGGGGGGCCGAAGATGCGGCAGGTAAGCGGCCGGGCGCTGTACAGATCGCACGTGCCGGTCGCGGGCGCAAGCGCTGGGCAAGGGGCGTCGGCCTGGGGCAGGTCCGCGAACTCGTCCCAGCGTTCGTTTTGCTCCGCAAGCACCCCGGTTTGGGCATCGCCCGGGAAATACGCCGACAGCTCGCGCACCGCAGCCCGAGCGCGGGCCTGCACAGCCTCGGCCCGGTCCGGTGCCTCCTCGCGCAGACCGTCGAGCCCGGCCCGCAAACGTTCGGCGTCGAGCGCTGAAATGCGAAACACCCCATGGCAGCAAGGCGTGCAGCCAGGTCGGCATGCGAGCCATGCGCCCCCGCGCGTAACGGCATCGGCAAGCGCGCGGTCCACAATCTGCACCAGTTCGGTATCGCGTGCGGGAAGCATCTCCTCTATTCTCCCCTATCGCGCCACACCGTTTAGCATGGGTGCAAAAGGGGAACCCAAGTGACGGCAGGCCATGTGCAGACGGGGAAGAAGAAGGTGGCGATCCTGGGCTTCGGCACCGTGGGTTCCTCGGTGGCGCGCATTCTTCTGGAGGGGCCGGGGGCGAGCGAACTCGAGCTGACGCACGTCTTCAATCGCAGCGTGGCGCGGAAACGCGCGGCCTGGGTGCGCGATACGGTCGTGTGGACCGAGGATGTGGACGAAGTGCTCCGCTCCGACGCCGATATCATCGTCGAGCTCGCCGGCGGCCTTGAACCTGCGGGGGCCTGGGTGCGCCGTGCGCTCGAGCAAGGCAAGAGCGTCGTTACCGCCAACAAAAAGCTGGTCGCCGCCCGCGGGGTTGAGCTGCACCGGTTCGCCCGCGAGCGCGGGGCGCACCTGTTCTATGGGGCCGCGGTCGCCGGCGGCATCCCCGTCATCCCCGGCCTGCAGCAGGGGCTCGCCGGTGAGCGCGTCGAGCGTATCGAGGGCATCCTGAACGGCACCTGCAACTACATCCTGAGCGGGATGGAGGCAGGCCGCGAGTATGCGTCCATGCTGGCCGAAGCGCAGGCTCGCGGCTACGCCGAGGCTGATCCGACGGAAGACGTGGGCGGCTTTGACGCGCGCGCGAAGCTGGTCATCCTGTCCCGCCTGGCTTTGCGCGCCGATGTCGCCATCGAAGCGGTCCGCTGCCGGGCTATCACCCGGCTGACCGCGATCGACTTTGATTACGCGCGGCTGCTGGGCTGCACCATCCGCCAGGTATCGCGCGCGGAGCTTGGCCGCGACGGCGGCGCGGGCGGGAGCCTGAGCGTGGTCGCGATGGTCGGTCCCATGCTGGTGCCGCAGCGCTCTCCTCTAGCCTGGTCGCGAGGGACGGAGAATATGGTGCTGATCGGCGGCGCGTACGGCGGCGATGTCGTCTTCTCCGGCCACGGTGCCGGCGGCCATCCCACCGCGGTCGCCGTCGTTTCCGACCTGCTGGCCATCGCGCACGGCTCGGGCGCCGTCGAGCTGCCGAGCCGCGAGGCGCGGGTCACGGGCGACCTGTATCTGCGGCACTCGGTACGGTTCCTGGTCAAGGATCGCCCGGGCATCGTCGCCGGCATCGCCTCGGCGCTCGCACGCGAGGGCATCAATATCGACGCGCTGCTGCAAAAGCCGGGCCACTCGAAGGCAAGCCTGCCGTTCGTGGTCACGGTCGAGCCCTGTTCCGGCTCAGCCCTGCGGCGGGCCCTCGCCGAGGTCGAGCAGATGGACTGCCTGCTGGAGCCCCCGCTTGAAATGGAAATCCTGGAACATGAGTAAGGAACACGAGTAAGGAGCACGAATAGCGGCCAATCCACGCTCATCGACGGGCAACGCCGCTCCCGCGCTTGGGCGAAAGTGAAAGGGAACCGCGTTTGGACGAAGGCGCGCGCCCGTTCTGTGGCATCGTAGAGAGAAGCCATGGAACCGAAACTCAGCGCCGCCCCGTCCCGCCTTCTCCCCTCGACCTTCCCCGAGAACGATAAGAACCTGCCGGAGTGCCTGATCAGCGTGAACGGGCAGCAGACACGCGCGCTGGCCGGCGAGCTGCTGATCGACGCGCTCGAGCGTACCCTGGGCGGCACCCGGAGCGAGGTGCCGCATGTCTGCTACCTCAAGCAGCTGGGGTCTATCCAGACCTGCGACACCTGCATGGTGGAGGTCGACGGGAAACTGGTACGCGCCTGCGGCACGACCGTGGCGCCGGATGCGCGCGTCGTCACCGAGTCGATCCGCGCCCGCGACGCGCAGAAGGAGGCGTTCGATCGCATCCTCGGCAACCACATGTTGTATTGCACGGTTTGCGATAACAACAACGGCAATTGCACGGTGCACAACACCACCGCGCTGCTTGAGATCGAGCACCAGACCCACCCGTACCTTGAAAAACCGTACTCGAAGGACGAGACAAACCCGTTCTATCGCTACGACCCCGACCAGTGCATCCTGTGCGGGCGCTGCGTCGAGGCCTGCCAGAACTACCAGGTAAACGAGACGCTCTCGATCAACTGGGAAGACCCGCACCCGCGCGTACAGTGGGACGGCGGCCACGAGATCGCCGGCTCCTCCTGCGTGAGCTGCGGCCACTGCATCACCGTGTGCCCATGCAATGCCCTGATGGAGAAATCGATGATCGGGCAGGCCGGCTATATGACGAAGTGGCCGGTGCCGGTGCTGGACCAGATGATCGACCTGGTCAAGGCGATTGAGCCCGAGATGGGCTACGGACCGATCCTGAAGGTCTCGGAGACCGAGGCGGCGATGCGCGAAACGCGCACCAAGCGGACCAAGACCGTGTGCACCTACTGCGGCGTCGGCTGCTCGTTCGATATCTGGACCAAGGACCGCCACATTTTGAAGGTCGAGCCCGGCCAGGGCGCAGCCAACGACATTTCCACCTGCGTCAAGGGCAAGTTCGGCTGGGACTACGTGAACTCGCCGGAACGGCTGACTAAGCCCCTGATTCGCAATGTGAACGGCGTGGACTTTCGCGAGGCGAGCTGGGACGAGGCCCTCGATCTGATCGGGCAGAAGTTCTCGGCGATCAAGGCCGAGCACGGTCCAGATTCGCTGGGGTTCATCTCCTCGTCAAAGACAACGAATGAAGAGAACTACCTGATGCAGAAACTGGCGCGCGCGGTCGTCGGCACCAACAATGTCGACAACTGCTCCCGCTACTGCCAGTCGCCTGCCACGCAGGGGCTGTTCCGCACAGTAGGCTACGGTGGGGACTCCGGGTCGATCCACGACATCGGCAAGGCGTCGCTCGTGATGACGATCGGCAGTAACACGACCGAAAGCCATCCGGTGCTCGCGACCCGTATCAAGCAGGCGCACAAACTACGCGGGCAAAAGCTGATCGTTGCTGACATCCGCGAGCATGAGATCGCCCGGCGCGCGGACATCTTCTTCCGCCCGAGACCGGGCACGGACATCGTCTGGCTTTCTGCGATGACCCGGTACATCCTCGAGAGTGGCCTGGCGAAGATGGACTTCATCGAGCAGTGGGTCAACGGCCTGGACAAGTACCGAGAGAGCCTGGACTGGGCGACGATGGAGACGGCCGAGCGAGAGACAGGTGTGCCGGCCGACGAGCTGCGGCGCATTGCGGGAATCATCGCGGCCGAAGAGAGCGTGTGCATTCTATGGGCGATGGGTGTAACGCAGCACGTGATGGGCTCGGATACCTCGACGGCCATCTCGAACCTGCTGCTCGCGACCGGCAACTACATGCGGCCCGGCACCGGCGCGTATCCCCTGCGGGGCCACAACAACGTGCAGGGCGCGAGCGACTTCGGCTGCATGCCGAACATGTTTCCCGGCTACGAGCACACTGACGATGAGGTTGCCCATGCGCGCTACGAGCAGGGCTGGGGCGCAAAGCTGCAGAAGGAAAAGGGCCTTGATAACCACCAGATGATCGATGCGATCTACGAAGGCAAGCTGCGCGGCGTGTACCTGTTCGGCGAGGACATGTACTCGGCCGACTCGAATGCGAACCGCGTAGGCGGAGGGTTTGAGAAGCTCGACTTCTTTGTCGTTCAGGATATTTTCTTCTCCGAGACCTGCCGGTTTGCCGATGTGATCCTTCCCGCAAGCCCTTCGCTCGAAAAGGAAGGCACCTTCGTCAACACGGAGAGGCGTATCCAGCGTTTGTACGAGGTGTTCGAACCGCTGGGCGAGTCGAAGCCGGACTGGAGAATCATCCAGGAGGTCGCCAACCGCCTGGGCGCGCACTGGAACTACAGTCACCCGAGCGAGATCATGCACGAGGCGGCTTCGCTGTCGCCCATGTTTGCCGGCGTAACCTACGACCGCCTGGAGGGGTACAAGACCCTGCAATGGCCGGTAGCGATCGACGGTACGGACCAGCCGCTGCTGTACACCACAGGGTTTCCGCTTGAAGGGAACAAGGCACGGTTCCACGCGCTGGAGCACCGGGTTCCGGCCGAGGTGGAGGACGCGGAGTACGATCTGCACCTGAACAACGGGCGGGTGCTCGAACACTTCCACGAAGGCAATATGACGATGCGAGTGCCGGGGATTCAGCAGGAGACGCCGGAGCGCTGGGTCGAGGTTTCGCCTGAGCTTGCCGAGGCGCAAAAACTGGTCACCGGGCAATGGGTCGATGTGACCTCGCGACGCGACACGCTGCGTCTGCAGGTGCTGGTGACCGACCGCGTGAAAGGCAACCAGATGTTTGTGCCGCTGAACACGGCCGACGGGACGCGGCCCGTGAACCTGCTGAGCTCGTCGGACGTGGACAATGTTACGCACACGCCCGCGTACAAGGAGCTCGCGGTCAAGTTGAAGGTGCTGCCGTGGCGCGGGGAGAACCCTCTGCGGCCACTGAACTTCCGCAATGGCCACCCCACTCCGCAGAACGGCGTGGAGGTCGAGCGCAAGTGGAGCCGTGACGACTACCGGATGCCCGGAACGCCGCCGGAGCTGGTGCAAATCAACACACGCACGAACGGTCACAAGACCGTGACCACCAACGGAAAGCGCTAGGGGGCTCCAGATGGCAAAGGCAATCGAGATCCGGCCCAATCCAATCCCTGCGCGGGAAGAAACCGAGCGCAGGCTCAATGCGGCGCCCAGGGAACATGCTGAGGCGGTGCTCGACGCGTATCGCACGCTGCAGACCCTGCACGATACCGATACGCTCGCGTTTGTGCGTGGACTGCTGGGCGCCGGGGACGAGGTGCTGACGCAGGTGGTGAGCGTGGCAACCTCGCCTCAGTCCACGCGCGCGATCCGTAATCTGCTGGTGCTGACGGACCTGCTCGGGACTGTGAGCCCGGACTCGCTGCACCGCGTGGCGAGCACGGTGACGCCCGTGCTTGCTGAGCAGCAGCCGACGGAGCCGCCTTCGCTGCTCGCGATCGGCTGGCGGTTCGCAACCTCGAAGAATGTGCGGCGCGCCCTGGCTACTGGATTAGCGGTGCTGGAGGCTGTTGGAGAGGCGCTGGGACCGGAGAGCACGAAGAGCTCGGATCGGTAACGTAATTCCGCGGATCTTTACGCCATATTTGGGCAGAATTGGGGAGGAGCAGAACTGAGTTCCTCCCTTATACTCGCCATATTCGACGCGTGTTTATTGAGTAGCAGAGAAGATTACGAGATGATCGTTGCTATCAGATCGTCCTGCAACCAACAGAGTTCCATTAAATACTGCTGTGCCGGGTGCAGAGCTTATGCGTTGTGTGTAGTCGAAGTAGGGCGGATAGCCACCAGACCCTCTTATGCCCAATTCAAGGACGTGGTTTTCAGCCCAGTTCCGTCCGAACGTGTAGAGCAGACCATTAAAGTTAACCGCATATGGCGTGAACTTGAAACGTATGCCATTCCCGGCGGAAATACCATTCTGATATAGGTTTCCATCAGTGTCGGTTGATGTGATAATTAACGTTCCATTTGAGTCGGTCGTTAGACTGGCGCCGTAATTTGCGGTGAAACCCTGATTCGTTATGGATGGCCCGTAGGTGGAGAAGTTGATTCCATCGAAGCCTCCCGCCGAATACGCCTGTCTCGGAGCAGAACTGTTTGCTTGAGCTAGGAAGCTGATATACAGCTCATTGTTTCCGCCCACAACGCCTAATCCTATTCCCATCTGTGGTTGAATGGCGTAAAAACCTGTAATGTTGATACGCGCTGGGCTGGTGAAGTTT
The DNA here is from genome assembly GCA_964246755.1 of uncultured Acidobacteriaceae bacterium. Classification (GTDB taxonomy): domain Bacteria; phylum Acidobacteriota; class Terriglobia; order Terriglobales; family Acidobacteriaceae; genus EB88. The sequence continues at coordinate 126 of CAXTSA010000114.1, read as the reverse complement.
ACGCCATCTGCCGAGTTGATCTGGTAGAGGGAGCCAGTCGCTTGGTCGTCGTACACAACAATTAGTCTTCCGTTATAAGCTATGGCAGCGGTATAGTCTCGCGCCCGAAGCCCCGTATTACCGCCG
>CAXTSA010000113.1:0-8385 GCA_964246755.1 uncultured Acidobacteriaceae bacterium | reverse complement strand
CAACCGCGCCGATAAGAACAGGTAGGTAAAGCATTGCCCTTGAGAGGTGTTTATTCCTGACGAGATCGTCGAGCAAGTTGGAGTGTGGCTACAGCTGGAGATAAGTTCGCCGGTTCAAAAACAGTGACGGAAAAGCTGCGCAGAGTGCAGCGCCTTACCTCGCACCTACTGTGAAGACGCTTTACTCGGATCGCTGTAAGGATGTGTGCTGCTGCAGGATGAAGCTGTCAGTCATGCCGGCGAGGTAGTCGGCGATGACGCGCGGGGCGCATTCGTCTCCGCCCAGGCCTTCGATGCGGCTGCTGTAGCTGGGTGGAAGCCGTTCGGGATGGCGCACCCAGGCTTGGAACAGGTCGCGCACGATGGTTTCGGCCATAGAGTGATCGCGCTCAAGGGCTTCGGAGCCGTAGAGGTGGGTATAGAGGTACGTTTTTGCAGCGACGCGTTCCCGCTCCATTTCCGGCGAGAAGGCGACGAGTCGGTGCCTGGCAGCGCGGATGTCGGCGAGGGTTTCGGCTTTCGCGGCGCGAACGCGGGCGACCGTGGCTTCGAGCAGGTCGCTGACCAGGGCGTTGAGCATGCGCTTGATGGCCTCATTAAAGACGAGCTTGATGCCGGCGGCAGCGTGCGCCTTGTCCATGGGCGCGTAAAAGCGCTCGAACAGGGGCAGGTTGGCGCGCATGTCGGCGAGATCGAGCAGGCCGGCTTCCATGCCGTCGTCTAGGTCGGCGGTGAGGTAAGCGATCTCGTCGGCGAGGTCGATGAGCTGGGCTTCGAGCGGGGGCGGCTGGTCGAGCAGGTACGGGGCGAGCTGCGGCTGCTCGGCGACGGTGTGGTCGTGGGAGTGTTTGATGATGCCTTCGCGCACGGCGAAGGTCAGGTTTAGGCCGCGGAAGGCTGCGTAGCGGGATTCGAAGTGCTCGACGATGCGCAGGGCATGGAGGTTGTGGTCGAAGCGCAGGCCGTGTTCGCGCAGGCAGGCGTCGAGGGCGCGCTCGCCGGCGTGTCCGAAGGGCGGGTGGCCGATGTCGTGGACAAGCGCGAGGGCCTCGGTGAGGTCGTGGTTCAGTCCGAGCATTGTCGCGATGGTGCGCGCGATCTGGGCGACCTCCATGGTGTGGGTAAGGCGGGAGCGGAAGTGATCGGAGGGCTCGCCGGCCGCGCCTGCCTCGGAGAAACCGTGGGTCTTGCCCGCGTGGCGGCGGACTGCGCGGGCATGGATGATGCGGGCGCGGGCGCGCTCGAAGGGGGAGCGGTAGGCGTGCTCGGGCTCGGGGTGCTCGCGGGCAGCGAGCGGGTCGGCCGGGTCATTGGGAGCTGCGCAGGAGGCGAGCGGGGAGGGCATGCACCTTTAGAGTAGCGCTTGGGGCGCCCGCTTCGACGGGAGAGTGAAAGTCCCACATTTCAGAAGCGAGGTGTGGGGCGCCGCATGCCTGGGAGCGTAGACGTTGTAAGAGCAGATCCTTTGGCGCAAGCATTACCACTGCGCTCAGGATGGCACCTTTGTGGGACAAGCCTTCATTTCACTCGTTTGTAGTGCAAGCCTTCGTTTGTGGTGCGAACTTCAAAAACAGGGCATTAAAGCATTTTCACAGTTACTGTGAGGCACCCGGTATCTGCGAAATGCAGCTTTTCTTGACGGAAAAGCTGCGCAGAGTGCAGCGCCTTACCTTACACCTACTGTGAAAAGGCATTAGTGTTGTTTGTCGCCCTTGTCGGCAGTGCCGGGCGCGGGCATTTCCTTGGCGAGCTTGACCCGGGCGGAGTCGAGCTTTTTCTGCAGACGGGGGCCTTCGCCCGGTTCGGCATCGCCGGGGTCGGTTTTGGCATAGAGGCGCAGCGATTCTTCCCACTGGCTGGCGGCCTGCTTCAGGCGGTCAGTTTTTTCGTAGAGGTCGCCCAGGTGCTCGTGGACGGTGGCGTCCTGCTGGCTGCGCTGACTGGCCTTGAGCAGGTTATTTTCGGCGAGCGCGTACTGGCCCAGCTTGAAGTAGGTCCAGCCGAGCGAGTCGAGATTGGCGTAGTTCTGCGGGTCAAGCTTGACGGCTTTCTGGATCATCGCGAGCGCGTCGTTGAGCCGGGTGCCGCGGTCGGCGAGCATGTAGCCGTAGTCATTCAGGACCGCGCTGTTGTTGGGGTCGAGCGCGAGCGCCTTCTTGTAGCTGTCTTCGGCCGCATCCACGTGTTTCTGCCGATCCTCGACGATAGCGCGTTCGAGGTAGACGCCGAGCTTGTCCTGGCTGCTGCTGCTGAACTGCTCGGCCTTGTCGAGGGCTTCGCCGGCTTCTTTCCACTTTTTCGCGTGCATGTCGATTTGGGCCAGCGACAGATACACTTCACGATCCTGGGGCGTGTTGTTGAGCAGGCTTTTCGCCATGTTCACACCTTCGTCGTACTTGCCGGAGGTGGCGAGCTGGTTTGAAAGGGCCAGTTTGAGCCCGCGATTTTTCGGGTATTTGGCCGCAGCCTGCTCAAGCAGCGTGGTGGCTTTGTCGTACTGGTGCGCCTCGCGCAGGGTGTCGACCTCGGCGCCGTAGGCGTTCAGGGCGTAGTCGCCGCCGAGGGGGACCAGCTTGTTGTAGGTCGCTACGGCCTCGTCAGTGCGGCCCTCGTCCCCGTAGACGCTCGCGAGGTGATCGACGAACAGGGCGTAGTTGTTCTTCTCGGCGGCGGAGTAGTCGCCGGTCGAGTGTTCGGAGTCGGCCACCATTTTGGTCAGCAGACGCTCGGCCTCGCTGTACTGGCCGAGCTGCTCATAGACCAGGGCCTCGTTGTAGCGGATTTCGAGCGAGTCGGAGGCGAGCGGTGCGGCTTTCTTCAGGTTCGCGAGGGCATCTTCCAGGCGCCCCTGACCGCGCTCGATCTCCGCGGCATGGAGGTAGGCGGCGGCGTCGGTCGGGTCGCCTTCGATCACGTCGTTGTAGGCGGCGAGCGCGGCCTTGTCCTCGCCGTTGCGGCGCAGGGCATCGGCGAGCGCGCGCTCGACATCGAGGTTATCGGGCTCGAGCGTGAGCGACTTCTGGTAGGCGGCGATGGCCTTTTTGGTCTCTTTGATCTGGTCGTAGCTGGCGCCGAGGGCGTACTCGGTTTTCGCGGTCTGGTCCCCTTCGGGCAGGCTGTTGAGCACATCGACGGCGCCGTGGAGATTGCCCTGTTCGGTATCGATCCGCGCCATGTTCAGCACGACCTCCTCCGAGTGAGGGTTGATTTTTTGCGCCGCGGCAAACTGCTCCTGCGCGTGGGGGGAGTCCTTGGCGAAGGAGTAGAGCTGGCCGAGCAGCAGATGGTCCTCGATGTTGCCGGGCTCGAGCGCGACGATGCGGGTGTACTCGGCGATGGCGAGCGAGAGCATCTGGTTATTGCTGCTGTTCTGCGCGTCACCGAGCGAGCGCAGGTAGATGCGGCCGAGGAGTTTATGCGCGTCAAGCGAGTTGGGGTCCCGGGCGATTTCGGCCTGGGCCGCTTCGATCGCGTCCTTGACTCGGCCGGTGTGGAAGTAAAGCTCGGCGAGGCCGTTGCTCAGGTCGGGGGCATTCGGGTCGGCGGCGAGCGCTGCCTTGTACTCGTCAATGGCCTTGTTGGCGAACTCGGGCTGTCCTCCTTGCACGGCCTGCTCTTCGTAGCTGTGCGCGAGCATGGAGTGGTAGTAGGCGTCGGCCTTGGGGTCGCCCGCGGTTACGACGGTTGCCGGCGGTTTGGGTTGCGCATGAGCCGGGGTGGCGGAGAGGAGCAGGGAGGCGAACGCGAGGAGGGCGGCGTGGGCTGCGAGGCGGGGGTGCGGAGCGGAACGTTTGCTTGGGGTCATGGCGTGCGGCGCGTCTCTCGGCCTTTCAGCCGCCATTTTCCTGGGCAGCTTGCTCAATCAGACGATTGTAAATGGCCTTGGGATGCGGAGCGGGGAAAAGGAAGTTACCGGTGGGTGGAACGCTGGATTGTAAGCGGGGGCTTCCGCGCGCTTGGCGGGCAGACCGCCCAAAATGAACGAGGGTGGCGGGCTATTCCGGCTTTTCGAGTTTGGTAAGCCGCTGCGCATGCTCATACCCGATGTCATTGAGTGGGCGCATGTCGGCGTGAATACTGTCGCGCAGGCTGCTCATTTCACCGCGCAGACTGCTCATCTCAACGCGCAGGCCGCTGATTTCGCTACGTATGTCTTTGATTTCGCTGCGGATCTCGCTGCGCAGCGCGCCAATTTCGTCGCGCATCTCGTTGCGCAGCGCGCCAATCTCGCTGCGTAAGCCGCCGAGTAGTTCGCTGCGCAGGTCCTTGATCTCCGACCGCAGGCTTTGTGCGTCCGCGCGATTGAAGAAGATTCCCGCGATGATGACGATGAGCGGGATCCCGATCGTATAGGCGTCGTGCATGCTGGCTGGGATTATATGCGTGCGGGTTAGTGCGCGCTAGTGACGGAAGTGCCGGACCCCGGTGAAGACCATGGCGACGCCGAGGCGGTCGGCGGCGGCGATGACTTCGGGGTCGCGGACGGAGCCCCCGGGCTGGATGACGGCCGTGGCTCCGGCGGCGGCGACGACTTCAAGCCCGTCGGGGAAGGGGAAAAAGGCATCGGAGGCGGCGACCGTGCCGGCGAGGGGCAGGGCTGCTTTTTCGGCACCGAACTTTGCTGCGTCCACGCGGCTCATCTGGCCGGCGCCGATGCCGACGGTCTGGCCGTCGCGGGCGTAGACGATGGCGTTGGATTTGACGTGCTTGCAGACGCGCCAGGCGAAGAGGAGGGCGCGCTGTTCCTCTTCTGTTGGCTTGCGGGCTGTGACGGCCTGGAAGTCGGTGGCGGCGGGGCGGTCGGCGTCCTGCAGCAGCAGACCGCCGGAGATGTGCTTAAGCACGTGAGCGCCGCCGCTGTGCTCGATTTCGAGCAGGCGCAGGTTCTTTTTCGCGGCGAAGCGGGCGCGGGCGCCGGGGGTGTAGCCGGGGGCGACGATGGCCTCGACGAAGAGCTTGGCGATCTCCTCGGCGGCGGCTTCGTCGATCTCCGTATTGACGCCGATGACGCCGCCGAAGGCCGACACGGGGTCGGCGGCGAGCGCTTTCCGGTAGGCTTCGAGCACGGACGCGCCGGTGGCGGCTCCGCAGGGGTTGGTGTGCTTGATAATGGCGACCATGGCCGGGGTGTGCGGGTGGTGGAGTTCGCGCGCGGGCGTGGGCTGGCTGGCGGCTTGATCAGTAAACTCCTGCGCGAGCTCCCAGCAGGCATCGAGGTCGACCAGGTTGTTGTAGGAGAGCTCCTTGCCCTGGAGCTGAAGGGCTCCGGCGACCCCGCGTTTGGTGCCGTCAGAGTAGAGGGCGGCGCGCTGGTGCGGGTTTTCGCCGTAGCGCAGGGAGGCGGTGCGTGGGAGGATGAGGCGCAGCGTCGCGGGCAGGTCAGGAATAGGTTGCGCGGCGCCTGTCCCGGTGGATCGCTGAGCCGGTGCGTCGGGCTCCGGCGGTTCAGCATCGGCCGGCGCGATGCGATCGAGGGCGTTGGCGATGGCGACATCGTAGGCGGCGGTGGTTGCGAAGGCCTGCCTGGCCAGGCGCCAACGGGTGGCGCGGCTCAGACTGCCTCTGTTCGCCTGGAGCTCGGCGATGAGTGCTTCGTAGTCCCGGGGATCGGTGACGACGGCAACGTCCTCGAAGTTTTTCGCGGCGGAGCGGAGCATGGAAGGGCCGCCGATGTCGATGTTTTCGATCAGGTGGCCGAAGGGAACGCCGTCGCGGGCGGCGGTTTTCTCAAACGCGTACAGGTTGACGACGACCATGTCGATCGGCTCGATCCCGTGCGCCTGGACGGCAGCCTGGTGGGCGGGGTTGGACCGGATATGGAGGATGCCGCCATGCACTTTGGGGTGCAGCGTTTTGACGCGGCCGTCCAGCATTTCAGGGGAGCCGGTGAGGTCGTCGATGTCGCGGACCGCGAGGGCTGCGTCGCGGAGGGCGCGGGCGGTGCCTCCGGTTGAAACCAGCTCCACCCCGTGCGCGGAGAGGGCGCGCGCGAAGGAGACGAGGCCAACCTTATCTGTGACGCTTAGCAAGGCGCGTCGTACCGGTTTCAGACCATTCACGAAAATCTCCTGGGCTCCGAGGTGGGATCCGAAGCCTGATTTTACGAAGCGGCTTCGCGGTTGTCACATGAAGCCGCCGCCGCGTCCGGCGCAAGGGGAGCGGGGAGGTACGCCAAAGTAATTTGCAGGGCGATGCGGGGAGCCGATACGGTAGGTCTCGAAGGACGTGTGGATGGATGTGGACAGGGATGAGCGCGAGCCGGAGATCCTCTCGGGAGATCGGTCGGGAACGGAATCCGGAGACGGGCGGCTGTTTCCGGGGGGAATGAGTGAAGTCGAGCCTCGGTACGGGAGCGGGTTCTCCGCTGTGCTGGAGCCCGTGCCGACGCCGGAAACCCGCGTGCGCCGGGCACAACGGAGCTGGGCTTCGGCGCCGGCGACTTACGTGCTGCTCGGGGTGAACTGCGGGGTTTTCCTGGCGATGACGCTGGCGGGGGTTTCGCCCGCAGCGCCGAGGCCGGACCAGCTGCTGCACTGGGGCGCGGACTACGGCGCGTTTGTGCTGGTTCTGGGCCAGTGGTGGCGCCTGGTGACCGCGATGTTTGTGCACATCGGGTTTCTGCACCTGGCAACCAATATGTGGTGCCTGTGGAACCTGGGGCTGCTGGGCGAGCCGCTGCTGGGGGCGCCGGGGCTGATTGCCGCATACCTATTGACCGGGTTCGCCGGCAACCTGTTAAGCGTGGCGACGCACCCGGGCCTGCAGGCGAACGGAGCCGACGGGGTGGTTGGCGCGGGTGCTTCGGGGGCGATCTTCGGCCTTGCCGGGGTGCTGATCCTGCTCTTGAATTCGCGCTACCTGCCGTTGCCTGAGGGGGAGCGCAAGGCCCTGCGCAAGAGCGTGATCTGGTTCGCGGTGCTGAACTTTGTGCTGGCGTTTGGGGTGGACATGGGGCATTTTTCGCTGCGGATCGACAACATGGCGCACCTGGGGGGCTTCCTGGCCGGGCTGCTGCTGGCCTTTCCCATGGTGCCGAGGATCGGTGCGCCGCCGGGGCTGTTTCGCACGCGGCGCAACCTGGCGGTCGCGGGGGCAGCCTTGCTGCTCCTTCTGCTGTGCGTCGGGGTTCGCGCGTTTTACCTCCCTGCGATGGGGAACAGCTAAAGGGGTGGCTCAGGAGCCAGGTCCAGCTGCGGGAGGCGGCTTCTCCTTTACGGAAAAGCCGTTGTTGGGAGCTGCCGAGCTACACCTCCTGGGGAAGAGCCTTCAGGCCGAGGCGGGCGCGGCGACGGTCGCGAACTTCTTGACCATGGCGAGCAGCAGCTTTTTGTCGCTGTCGTTCAGGTTAGAGGAGTAGCGGCGGATTTGCGTCAGGAAACGCAGCTCATCGTCGGAAATTCGCTGAGCCGGGCGATCTGCTTGTTCCGCGCTGTCAGCGAAAAAATGCGCCAGGGGGATTTCCAGTGCCTGCGCGATTTTGGTCAGGGTTTCAAGGGATGGAATGGTATGCCCGTTTTCCACCCGGGAGAGGTAGCAGCGGAGCAGGCCGGTTCGCTTCTCGATGTCACCCTGCGAGAGCCCGTGCTGGAGGCGAAAACCACGAATCGTTTCACCGATCTTCATTGTCGATTGTTCACTCGTTTTCGGGTGGACTCAAACCGCAGCGCTTGCTGCATTTTGGTGACTGTAGAGTTAACATCGCGAACGATACCAAGTCGAATGAAAAATTTGCGCCGGTTTTGAAACGGGCGAACACCGGCTTCGAAACCAACCCCAAACCGCTCGCACGGAGGGTCCACTTCGAGGATTGCGACGTCTCCTGTTCATTGCACATAGAGGGTACTTACTTTCGGAGGGCTGAAATGACCGTTTCCGGGGTGCCCGCATCTATAGGGCTATCCGTTTTGCCGTTACCCGACAATGACCGGATTTCTTCGATTGGCGGATGAAGTAGACAGCTGCGCCTAGAAGGACGGCGGCGGATAGTGAGACACGTATGAGCGAAAACGCGACCGGACGTTGGAAGAAGAAGGCGATCGAGGAGTGGAACGGGATCCCGCACCTCTCGGCGGTGCTTTACGGCGAGGTGATGCGGACGCGGGTGCTGACGATCGGCGCCGCGGTGGCGTTTTTCGCGCTGATGTCGCTGGTGCCGCTGCTCATGATGCTTTCGGCCTTGTTGAGCGCGCTGCCGATCCCGCACCTTTGGCAGCAGTTACTCGACGTGATGGCCCTGCTGGTGCCGCCGGACGCGATGCAGTTTGTGAGAACGCTGCTGGCCTCGATCCAGACGGCGCACCCGACCCGGATTCTGTCCATCGGGATCCTCAGCTACATCTGGGCTGCTTCCGGGGCATTTTCCTCGCTGATCGAGGCGCTCAACAT